>JAUPLX010000063.1 GCA_030836665.1 Patescibacteria group bacterium | reverse complement strand
TCTGACTGGGCTTAAGTCGTAACAAGGTATCCGTAGGAGAACCTGCGGATGGACTATCTCCTTCGAATCTTCGCTTGAATTTTTTTCCAAAGGACGGAACAGGCCGTGGCCTTCCGGTGCGTCGGGTGCTATCGATTATCGAAACCCAAAGAAAAAACCGCCGAAAGGCGGTTTTTTCGTGCCCGTTCAAGATTTCGATTAAGCGATATGAACGGAATTTTCAAAATGAAGCGTCTTTTTACTTTCCCCCCGAGACGATTTTCTTACAAAGGTCCTTATCCTGTTGTACGGCTAATTTTTCACATAACGTCGCATCTTTAGTTTCGAGCGCCTTATCCAATATCGCTTTGTTCGCTTGGGCTGAAGCCTTTTGTTCACAAGCGGTTTTCGTAGCGGCATCCGATATGATCGAACAAAGGGATGCGTCGCCTGATCTTTGAATTTCTTCCGATACTTTCAGTCCGTAACAGTAATTTCGATTCGTTCCGGTAAACTGGTCGCATGCTTTCGATACGCGCTCTTTGGCCGTAGACGCCTTGGCCGCTTCCGCTACGATTTCTTGGCTTTTTTTATAGGATACCGCCGTCTGCTCCGCCATTTTTGACGTGGATGCCCGGTTTTTTTCAAAACAGGTTCTTTTTACTTCCTCTTCGCGAATATCCTCACAGGATCCGAAATCGAAGAGGTACTTCGATACGCGAGAGATGCAGATTTGTTTATTTCTCGCACGTGAAATCTTGTCGCAAAAACCGTAGTCGTGATCCTCCGTTCCCTTTTTGAAATAAATGATGTCGTAGCAAGCTTGGGCATCGCTTTTATTCGGAAGATCGTCGCAATCCTCCGTTTTTTCGGAATTGATGGTCGATCAGAGTCAGAGCGCGGCTCAAGACGATACTTCTTGTTTTTCGACTTCCGATCCGGAAGCGCTTTCGGTTTCTTCTACGACGACGGCTCCGGAGTGGTAGTCGACTTCCGGGGCTTTTTCGCTCACTTGAACGTTTCCCCCTTCGGAAGAGGACGGTCATTTCGCCTTTTTCCAAGAACAAGAGGAAAATACGATGGTTGATGCGAGGAATATGATCGAAATGCCGTATATGGTTCGTTTCATGGGATGGGAGTCTATAAGGGTAATCGCTATTTTGAAAATACCTTCATTCCGGCATTCATCATGAAGGAATTGTATTCCATGACGAAGGAGGCGGTTTTCGCGGTTGAGCGAAGTTCCGCGATATCGTTCGCGTCCGTCAGGAAACACTTCTTCTTTCCGGCCGTAGCATACGGTTCTGCCGAAGTTCCGGTAGATTTCGGAGCTTTCTTTCCGGCTGAGACGCAGGCCGCCGGAGCTGTGGCGTTAATCAGCGCGAAGCGTCGGACGAGGGCGAAGTCGTAGCGTGAAGCCTCGTCCTCGGAACAGGATTTCGATTTGGTCGCCTCGTACGTATCGCTACCGAACGGACATTCCCAGGAGGATGTCGAGTTCATGCTTCATCCTACCGTATTGGCTGAGAAAAGACTGCCATACCAAAGCAACTGTCGGGTAAGGTCGCCTTCGACGGTATTTCCGATATCGAAGATTTTTCCAACGCTCGCGTCATAGCTGATCAAACTGCCTTCGGCATATCCCGCGCCCACGATGTTCGTCACCTTCGGATCCACGTAAATGTTTCCACCCTTCGTTCGGTCATTCTCGTTTCTCAGGACGACGAGCGCCAGCATGGAATTCGAATCGCCATAATACATGTCCGTATCGATAAGTACGTTTCCGCCTCGAACTATGATGGTTTTCTTTCCGGTCACGCCCAATTTCCTATATCCGGAAGAAGCGCCGGTACTCGGTCACCGAAGGGTGAGTACGCACCCCTTGTTGCCATTGATGGCGGCACCGGTCAGTTTCGTAAAATCGTAATAGTAGAGTTCTTTCTCGACGCTCGTGAGGGTGACGGAGCAATTCGTTCCGTTATCCGAAGCGATGGAACGGGTTATCGCCTCGACGTTTTTATTAACGTTCGTTTTAAACTGGGTCTTGTCCATGGTGCCGGTTTCTATCGCTACCCCCGATTCTATCGCCTGTATGCGGTTTTTAGCAGAATTGGCAATCTGTCCGCTCGCGGCGAATTTCTGCGCGTAGGATTGGGAATTCCCGAATTCGTTCGATGGAATGGGCGAAGATTGGTAATCGAAGGACATGATACCCGAATTCAATCCGATGTTTTGGGTATTGTATCCGGTCGTTGCCAACGGAGAGGAACAATTCGTACCGTTACAAATGGCATTGTTTTCCAGAATGTAGGGAAGGAATCCGGAGAATCCGATCTTTCCGAAGCCGATTCCATGAGAATTCGCCCGCAAGGAAATGACCTTATCGACCGAGCTGCTCTTTTCGACGACGGGGAGTCCGCTCGTCATGAAAAAGGATATTTTATTCAACGTTCCTTCCCCAAGTCCCGTATGGGTACCGAGATCCCCTTTTATCGAGAGGTCGGCGAAGTTTCCGAGATAGGTTTCGTAGCGGAAATCGAAGCCGTATTTTGAAGGGGAAAACGAATGGTTCGTGGAGTTGTTTTTGAACGTAAGTTTCAATTCGTGCCAAGTACCGTCCGTAAGGTCATTCCAAGTTTTCGAGGGGATGACTTCCATGGCCGGCTTAAAAGTAAGGTACCGGTTGACGGTTCCGTCGTTCGCTAAATTCGATCCGAGCGAACGGTCGTACGAACCGTTCGCGTTCGTACCGTCGCAGACGTATCCGCTCGGGCAACCGGAAGAGGAGGAACTTGCGAGCGCGTTCGTAAAGAGGAGCGTTTTGAGTTTGATGTTATTTCTCGTCAAGCCAGCATATCCTTCCCTGGTAGGCACGGAACTTCGGACCTGGATGGTATAATTGCCATCGGTTTTCGTGCTCGCTCAAACGTATACTCTCGAGGCCGAATTCCCATTCGAGGACGAGGTCCAATTTCCGTCATCCCAGTTATACCAAATGGATCCGTCCCGCATATCGCCGTTCGACGGATTGATTTCGTTTCCGAGGAATGAGGCGTTATTCTCGAAAGCCCAGTCTCCGCGGATTTCCAAGATTCCGGGAACCGGACGGATGATGTTTCCGTTGGCGTCCCGTAAATGGATCGAATAGGTATAGCGGTCGTCAAGGTCGGCGACCGTCCCCGCATCGGTTTTATTCGAAGTAAGATTCACGTCCCCCGTGACGGTAGCGATCGTATTCGGAATGATTTCGAGCCGCTGTTCCCTGGTTTTTATGTTTCCGGTCCGGTCTTCCAAAGTAATTCTTATCGTCGCGACGCATTTTCCATCGTTATTGGCATCGCAACCTTCGTTAACGAACCGTGCCAACGGATCGAACGATTTACTGAAAGGAGGGGCGTTTCCCGGAATGTCCGGATAACTGGTCTGCGGTCCTGATTCGGGAATCCAGGTGAGGGAGAAGTCTTTGAATCCTGCGGAACCTGCCGCATCCGTGGGATTTTGAATTTGGTAAACGTAATTCGGAACCGCGCGCAGAAGTATCGGAGTCGAATAGACCTCGAAATCCGGACTGGTCTTATCGTAGGTGATGGATGCCGACACGGCCGAACTTACGTTGCCGGCAGCGTCCTTTGCCCATGCGTAAACGGTTTTCACTCCTTCGGACCCGTTGCATCCGTAGGCGGAATCGGTAAGGTCGAACGTTTTCGTTCCAGCCCCGGCAGCCCAGCTTTCCCATCCGGAAGCGGAAGCGGACGGAGCCGTCGGATCACAGGAAAAACGGATGGCCGCCAATCCCGACCCCGGAAGGGTATCGGAGGGGTCGAGTCGGATCGTGACGTTTTTCGTAAAAGTGTATTGGGTCGAATTGTTTCCCGCTCCGGTGTCGGCGGTATGTCCGATGGAATCGTGCGTTTTTCCCGTGATTTGGAAATACCCGGCGCTTGAGGCGACCGGTGCCGTAACGTCGATGAAATATTGGACCGACTGTGCGGTAGAACAGTTCGAAGCCATATCGCAGGAACGGACTTTGGCTACGAGTCCGGCGCCCGAAGGCGTGGCGCATGAGAACGTGGCAGTGGAGGCAGTGGTTCCG
>JAUPLX010000062.1 GCA_030836665.1 Patescibacteria group bacterium | reverse complement strand
GCAACGTCACCACCGAAACCTACCGCCCCGACCGCAAGGAAGCCGTCGCCGAACTCCGTTCGAAACGGGCGATCCTTTCCGAATCGGGAGCCGAAGAAGCCGGCCGGGAATATCTGGGGCAATATCGGGGATTGGATTACTACGAGGAAAAAATTCCGAATTTCCGTCTCGTCGAACGCTCGGCGGAAGGGCTGGAGAAAATACTCTTCCAATCGAAGGGAGATACGTCGTACCGCGTCGTCGCCTGAGACGGCGGACTTCTTTGGATGGAGGCCGGCGGAGCGTCTTCCCTCTTCGATCTCGAAACCGGCGACCGGGATTATCCTCCATTCCCCGAGGGGATTTCCAAAGTCGCCAAAACCTACAAACCGGGGTATTTCGTCGCGACCGACGAAAAATTCGCGTACGCGTTCGACCGGACGTCGAAAACCCTCGACAAGAGTCCCCTCTATTCCGATTTCGTTCCGTTTCCGGACGGAAAGGTCGTAGCGTTGGTACGGCGCGGCGACGATTTCCATGCCTCGCTCGTAAATTTGGGGAAAGCCGATAAATCCTACGTGTTCGTCGATCGTGGGCCCGGAGACCGGAACGTCGTGTACTCCACGACGTACGACGTGAAGAACCTCCACTCCGATTCCGGCGCCGTCGTTCTCGAATATGCCGACGGAACCAAGGAAACGCTCGAAAATTACGAATAGCCCCGAACCGAAGACCGCACTCCATGGCCACGAAAAAAGTCTATCTCAACACCGCCGCGCAAATCGCCGGCAAAATTTCGACCGCCCTCATTTCGATCTTCCTCGTGAAGATCCTGACGAACTATCTCGACCTCGAAGGGTACGGGCTGTATTCTAAAATCTACAACTACCTTTCGATTTTCGCAGTGGTCGCCGACCTCGGGCTCTATACCATCACGGTACGCGAAATCTCGGACCATAAGGATAATCCGGCGAAAGTCCGAATGATCGCGGGGACCGTGCTTTCGATCCGTACCGCCATGGGCCTCGCCATCGTAGCGATATCCGTCGGCCTCGCGTTTTTCCTGCCGGGATACGATACTCTTCCGGCTATCGTCGGCATCCTCATCGCCGGAATATTCACGCTCTTCGGATTGGTCAATTCGTCCATCCTTTCGCTTCTTCAGGCATACCTAAAAACCGAATTTTCCTTCGTATCGACCACGCTCGGGAAAATGGCGAATTTCCTCTCCATCGTAGCGCTCGTGACGTTTCTCGTTCCGAAATCCCCCATCGGATGGTCGGTCTTATGAAACTACGATTCCTCGCTTTTTCCGCTCCTTTCGCTCGCGGGGGTGATGCTTTGCGGACTTCTCGGAAACGTCGTCATGACCGCGCTCCTCTACGCGTATTCGCGCAAGGTGGAGAAAGTGGGGTTCGTATTCGACGCCGGATACGCCAAACACATCCTCAAGTCTTCCCTTCCCTACGGCCTCGCGCTCTTTTTGAACGTGATATTTTTCAAGGTCGACATCGTATTGCTCTCGGTTCTCGAAGCGAGGGACGTGGCCGACAAGGATATCGCGCTCTACGGGGTGCCTATGAAAATCGTCGAGGTGGGAATGATGTTCGGCACGGTGTTTTTGAATTCGATGCTCCCGCTTTTTACGGAATCCGTAAAAAAAGGCGTCGAAAGTCTCGAACCGCTCGTAAAAAAAGCCTACTCCATCCTTTTTTTCTTCGGTGCCGGAGTGGCGTTGTTCTTGGCCGTAGCGGCGAAACCCGTCATCGCGTTCATCGCGAACCCGGAATATTTGGTCACCGGCCCTTCCGGATACGACGCTTCGGACGCGCTCCGTATCGTCGCGTTCGTATTCTTCTTCTTTTTCCTCTCCTCGCTCTTCACGTACCTGCTCATCGCCGCCGGAGAACAAAAACGCCTTCTGAAGATTAACGCGTTCATCGCGGCGGTCAATTTGGCCGGCAATCTCGCGGTCATTCCGTATTTTTCGTTCGTGGGTTCGGCGGCGGTTACGCTCGCGTCGCAAATATTGCTCCTCGTCCTTACCGCCCATGCCGCGAAATCGGTATCGGAAAAACGGTTCTTCGTGCTCGAAACCGCCGGCATCGTAGCGCTCTCGGCGGTCTGCACGGTTCTCGCCGTTTTCGCATTGGGGTTATCGGCCTCTTTCGGCACCTTCGTTTCGCTTATCGTTACCGGTGCCGCCTTCGGCATTCCTTATCTTGCTGGAGGGTATGCGATGAAAAGGTTCGCGAACCGCTAAAACCGATTATGTAATTGAAAACGCCCCCGTTTCGGAGGCGTTTTCAATATTCGCGTCTGGGATTATTTCAGCATTGCCGGACCTTCTCCGCCGAACTTGGTCGCGAGCATGTCGATGACGAATCCGTATACGGCACCCGCGGCGAGGGTGAGCCAGAATACGGTCCATCCTTCCGCAGTCGGATTGATCATCGCCCCGAACGCGAGGGGGAGCGAAACGAAAACGCCCAAACAGGTGCCGCGAATCCATGCTGGAATCGGGAAACGCAAAACCGGATGTACGAGGTACGCGCCGGCAAGCCCTACGACGAGTCCGATGAGGAGGCGGTCGGTAACGAGCGCCCACATGAGCGGCGTCCACCAGATTCCGGGAGCCGACGAAGAAGCGAGGAACGCGCAGAGAAATCCTGCGGCGATTCCGAGCGGCATAGCGATCATGAAACGTTTCTGCGCCACCGTGCAAGCCTTTGCCATATGCGTGGAATAAGAAAATAAAGGCCTTCGCGATGATATTCCCAAAACGCGGATTGGCAAGCGGGGTCCGAGTCGCCCCGTTTCCCTTGCCAATCGGAGACTCCTG
>JAUPLX010000061.1 GCA_030836665.1 Patescibacteria group bacterium | reverse complement strand
TAGTCGCCGCCCGGACATGCGTCGCCGATGGATCCGCCCTGGCCACCGCCGCCGCCACCGCCTCAGGAGAGTCCTCCCGAAGAGCCGCCGCCGGAAGAGACCGGCGACGAAGTAATCGTGACGGAGCATGTCCCCGTACCTCCCATACCCGAAACGGTAAGGCGGTAGACAGTGGACGCGCCGAAGGGAGGAACGAACGAAACCGATCCCGAAAGCGCGGAACTTCCGACGCTCGGCGAGAACGACGCGGAGCTGGCATCCGAAGAATTCCATTGCAACGTGGTCGAATTTCCGTCGGTAACGCTCGAAGGAGTGGCCGTGACCGTACACGTCGGTACCGGCGGCGGAGTCACCGAAACCGCGGCGAAATAGGAAAACGCATCGGTATCGAAAGCGATCCGCCCCGTAGCGTCGGAGAACACGGAAGACGGCCGTTGGTCGACCCACGCGACGCCGTCTTCGCTCCGGAGGATGCGGAACTCCGAAGAGGGCGCGAGGCCAGCGAACGAAAGCGTTACCGAGCGGTCGAGTTCCATTCCGATACCGAGCACGTCGGCGCCGACTTTAATGATCTTCGCGACGTTCATCGAACGGAGAGCGGTATTGCCCGACATGGCCAAAGCGCGTTCCGAAAGGAAGAGCGACGGATCGACGGTTTCGCCGAGAACGAATCCGCCGTTCCAAGTAAGGGTTCCCGAGGCGGTGAGCGCGCGGACGTAGGTCGCGCCGGTTTGGGTCTGAATCCGTACGGCACCGGCAGTATCGACGGTAACCCCGGCTCCGGTACCGCTGTCGGCGAGGAGCATGCCCGAAGCGGGAAGGGCATTGCGCGAACTCACCGAAGTCGAGTCGTAACGCCGAAGGACGCTGTCGCCCGTAAGCGAAAAGGCGTTTACCGAAGCGGCGAACACTTCCGGAAGCCGGATGGCTCCCGAATAGCCGGTAGCGGCGTATTGGTTCGTGAAAAGTTTCATCGCGACGGCGTAATTCGACTTCTCCGCATTCCAATCGCGAGCGAAAGTGAAACTGCGGTCGGGGGTCTTTTGGTAAGAATTATCCACCGTCCATTGGTTCACCTGCTTCAAATTCGCCAATCCCGTACCGTACCATGCCTGGAGATACGAGGATTTGTTCGTGTCGAAATTCGTGCCTTCGCCCGCGAACCGCACGTCCACCCGAACCGACGAATCGTTGTTCGCTTTGTATTCGCTCCGCATGAGGGCATAGCGTGCCGGAGTCGTATCCACGTCGCGCGCGAGGTCGGCCGTTTCATTGAAATAGGACGTATCGGAAACCCCGTAGAGGGCCCGGTAAATTTTACCGTATACCGAACGGTAATCGATACCAACGCCGAGCCAGTTGTTCTTCGCGTCCTTGAACGAAAGGTTGCCGTAGGCCTTTTCCTGGAGCGACGAGTGGAGTGACGAATTGTTCGAAAGGACGAACATTCCGCCTCCTTCGCCATGGTCGGTCCCGACGTCGCCGTTCACCGCGACGGTACGTCCGAATTCGGAGAATACGACGATAGTGACGTCGTGGCGGTTTTTGACCCGGTTGAAGAAATCGGTCAAACGCGAAGCGACGTTGCCGATATTGTAGTTCAGATCCTTGGGGACGTTGTTCGGATCGAAGTTCGAAGAAGGCGCGAGCTGGTTGGAATGGGTATCGTACCCTCCGTCGGCCTGCATGTAGAACGTCTTCCCCACTCCGTTGTCGAGAAGGGCTTCCAGAAATCTGAGGTTGTTGACGTTTCCGTATCCAGCCCCGTCCGGCCCGCCGGAAGCCTTGGATTGCGAGGCTACCTGGTCGATGCGGATGGCTCATTGGAAAAGGTCTCCGGCATTGCCCGGATACGCGCGGGAATTCGCGATGTCGCGGATGGCCGTAAGCTCGGCCGTCGCTTCGGTTTGGGAAACGTAGCCGTTGGAAAGAATGGCTCCGGAAGGCCCGATGTTCGCGTATCGTCACGAGCGGAAGACGTTCGGACGGCGGTTGCCGAGGGAAATGGTATCGATGGAATTGCCTGCGGTTTTTACCAATTGTCCGAATACCCCGTCGGCATCGGGAATGGTCGTATTTCCGTACGAGGCGATCTGTTTGGCCGCGGCGTCGTGATCTCGGGAATGTTTGGTAGTGCCGACGCGGTTGAAAATGCGGAGATTGTTCGAATCCCAAAGCGATTTGAACGACGCGGAACCTCCCGAGCCGTAGGCGATGGCATTATTGAGATACAGGTCTCCCAAGTCGGTGAGCCGGCCGGTATCGAGGGCGATGCCGCTGCCGGAGGCGAGGGTGCGTTTGCTGACGTACCCGGCGTATTCGTCTTTCGGAACGACGCCGTGGAGCCAATCGTATCCTCCGCCGAGTTCGACGATGAGGAGCTTTCCGGAGGCGGCGGAAACCGGGGAAGAGCCCCCTCCGCCGGAAGCGGCGGGAGCGGCGTCGAAGCCCGTTTGGAGGACGAATTCCGGTTGTGACAACACCATGGCGACGGCTCCGCGGACTTTCTTCCGCTGGTAGTTCGTATCCGAAATGGCAAAGGGAATCGGATTTCCCGATTCGTCGGTCGTGAGGAAGGTTTCGATCTTCGTGCGGACGTCGGAAGGCAGCGTACGCCCGAGAAGCAGTTCGTTTTGCAGCTTGTCGAGAAGTTCCGCCGGAGTCGCTCCGCGCGAAAGCGCGGACGCGGCGCTCAATTCGAACAGACCCGAGGAAACGGAAACCGCCTGGGCTCCGGAAGCCGTGGGTTGAAAGGTTCCCGAATTGACGGTGAGGGTAAGTCCGATGGGGTCGTAGAGTCCCGAAGATATGGAGAGTTTTCCCGAGGGGGTATCGATATCGAAATTCGGGAGATTGACCGGGAGAGAACCGAACGCGAGGGTTTCGGAGGTTCCGGTTCCGGAAATCGCCGGAGTCACCTCGATACTTCCGGAGAGGGTGAGTACCGAACCGGAATACGTATTTCAAGACGACGTGGAAACCGAGGTGGCGAGGGATACCGGGGACGTGAGTGCGGGAAGGAAATTCGAAATCTGGTACGTTCCGGCGGACGAAGAATACGCGATGCGGTTCGAATAGGTGATCCACTGGTTCTGGAGGTAGGTGGAATACCACTTCGCGTTATCGTCATATCCGTCGCGGCCGAAGACGCTCCCCGGTTGGTACGGAGTCCAATTGAAGCGCGAAAGGAGCGAAGTATCGTTCAACAAAGGGTCGAGCGTGGCCGGATCCCGGTAATGGAGGAGTTTTACGGTTCCGATGGCGAGTTCGACCGGAGTCTTGTACGTCACCGAATTCATCGCGGTATCCGAATACGTGGCATCGCTCGCGAGAAAAGACTTTACCGTCGGCAAGAGATCGAAACCGTTGGATTCGACGACCGAAGCGAGGGCGTCGATTTCACTACGGGTCGGGTCATCATGGGAATAGAAGCTGAATATCCGGCTCGCGAGAAAGAGGGCGATTTGATGGGAACGCTTGGCGAAAACGTAGTCGACGGCATTGTCGGCAAGCCCGTTATTCGCGAAAAGCGGGGTCTCCATCAGGGTGAGGTCGAGCGTTCCGGAGGCGGAATCGTAAAACGGAAAATTGCTCGAGGAAGCGCCCGAAAGGAAAAGGACGCCGGTCGAAGTATTGTGGTAAGCGGAATCGTAGCT
>JAUPLX010000060.1 GCA_030836665.1 Patescibacteria group bacterium | reverse complement strand
TATTCTGTGTTTAAGATTTACTACCGTGTCAATCTTTGAAAGACAAAGGGGGTTCAAGATGGCCGAAACGAACGTTTTCCGTAGCAAACAGGCAGTCAATTTCCATCTTCCCGGTGACGCGAGGCTCCTCTCGTTCATCGCGGACTATCTGGAAAGCGAGTTGTCCAAAGCGTTTTACATGACGGTTTCTTCGCCGGGGGACGGTACGCCGAACCTCGTGCAACTCACGCCAAAAGGAGGAACTTCCGGATTGGATGCCGAATATCTGGAAATACTCGACGCATCCCTTCGTGGAGGCTTCCTTCGCGAATGGAACCATTGTGCCGAGCGCTTGCCGAGACTCGAACTGGTCGTCGGTCTTCCGGGCTGAGACGGTCACGATTCCGCTCCTTCGGGAGCGGTTTTTTTATGGCGTCCGTCAGTTTACCCGATTTCCGAGAGGATCCGCTTCGTCATGTCGCGTTCGGAAACTTCTTTCCCCATGGACGCGAACGCGCGGAGCGTTTCCGGAGAAGGGCGGACGAGTATTTTCAGGCATGTCTCAATCTCCGGTTTTCCGAAAACGTCCGAATTGAAAGCCCGCGTCGCCTCGGCGTAGGTTTGAAAATCTTCCCGACGCTCGAAAAACGGCTCCGTAAAAAGGAGGAAATCTTCGATTTTCGCCGCGTGCGCGCCATTTTTTTCCTTATAGAAATCCCAAAGGAAGGGTTTGCCCGCGAGTATGGCCTTAACGGCACTGTTTTCTCCGCGGACGACGTTAGCGTCGAAGGACGCAAGGACTTCCGCATATTCGTCGAACCGGAGAAACGGAAGCGGGATTTCGGCTTCGGCGTTTCCGAATTCAGCGAACCGGCATTCGGGATCGATTCGCCCCATCGCTTCGAGTTTCGTGCGGGTTTCCGGGTAGAAGAAGGCACTCACGAGTGTCTTGAGGTTCAAGGTCCCGGTTCCGGGTTTCGGAATTTTTCAGGAGTCGAACGAAGTGAGGTGGCGCTCCGAAAAATTCGGAAAGCCCGGAACCGGGACCTGTCCGGAAGCCCCTTTCCGAACGACCACCCCCGCCCCCTCCGGAAGCGGCGAGGGAACGAGATGGACGACCTCGTCACCCCCGATGCGGTACCGCGTTCCATTGAGCGACCCCACGCCCGGACGGTCCGCCGAATCCGCATCGAAACGCAGGTACGAAATCTGGAGGATTTTTTTCGGGAAGGCGTATTTCGCGAAGTGCGCTTCCGGGAGTTTTCGGTCGAAGAACGAAACGATCGTTTCCGACGGTTCGATGTTCCCGTATCCGGAGAGTTCGAAATATGGCACTTTCGCATGCGGACGGCGGGCGGAAAGCCGTTCGAACAATTCCCGGTCGTCCGAAAAAAACCGGACGGTCCAATCGGGACGTTCGGAAAGCACGGATTCCGCCAAATCGAGGGCGAATCCGGTATCGCCGAAATTATCTACGGCGGTTACGAGGAAGTCGATGTTTTTTTTCACTGCGGTCGGAATGGTTCGGACGTTCGTCCCCGGCATTTACTTTTGGACGGAGTCGAGTATATCTTGCTGTGTCGTTTTGCCAAAAAGCTCCTTCTTCCGACCATCATTCTTTTTCGCATGACGAAACCCCTTCCGCCCAAACTTCTCGACCGCCTTTCCGCATTTCTTTCCGAACCGGATTTCCGTCTCGTCCTCTCGGGATTTTCCGCCGATCGGCAGGCTTCCTTCCGAGTGAACGGACTCAAATCCGACGCGGCTTCCGTCGAGACCGAACTCTCGGCGAAGGGCGTGCGTTTCGAGCCGTTTCCGGCATTGCCCGGCGCGTACGTGGTTCCTCGGGAACATGAGTACGCGCTAAAGGGCCTCGATGCCTATTATTCCGGAAAAATCTACGTCCAGAGCCTCTCGAGCCTCATTCCCGCGAGATTCCTCGACCTGAAAAAATGAGCCCGGGTTCTCGACGCGTGCGCGGCCCCCGGATCGAAAACGACCCAAATCGCCGATCTCCTGAAAGGAAGCGGGGAAGTCGTTGCGCTCGAAAAACACCAGATACGTTTCGACAAGCTCGTCCATAATTGCCGCCTCCAGGGTGCGAACGCGGTCGTCGCGTTAAAGACCGATGCCCTGTTGTATCTCGAACGCTTCTCCGGTGACGGTTTCGATGCGATACTTCTCGACGTGCCGTGTTCCGCCGAAGGCCGCATCCGCACCGAAGACGAACGGACGTTCGGGTTTTGGACCGAACGCAACGTCTGGGAAAAGGCCGCCCTCCAATCGCAGTTCCTCCAAGCGAGCTTCGCCTCCCTCCGTCCGGGCGGAAGTCTCGTGTATTCCACTTGTACGCTCGCCCCCGAAGAAAACGAGGGCGTGATCTCCTCGTTCCTTTCCGAGCACCCGTCGGCGGTTTTGGAGGCGTGTTCGCTCGACGTTCCCGAAGCGCGCCCGGGCATCCCCTCGTTCCTTACGAAAAAGTACCACGCCGATATCGGAAAAACCCTCCGGATTCTCCCTTCCGACCGGTTCGAGGGGTTCTATCTCGCGAAAATCCGCAAATCGGTCTAATCGGCACCTCCGATCGGTCAAATCCGATTTGCATCCGGCCCACGATTCCATATACTGCCCCCGTTTTCTCGTAAACGCACGTTTTTACGTCCTTCTTTCTTCCCGTATGACGTTTTCTCCTCCGAAAAAAGCTTCCAAGGTTCAGACCCGCAAGCGCCACGGCAAATGGCAGCTCCTTAAAGCGAAAAAGCTTAAGGATCTCGTTTCCCTCCAATACGACGAACAGGGCAACGCCATCGGCCT
The DNA here is from genome assembly GCA_030836665.1 of Patescibacteria group bacterium. Classification (GTDB taxonomy): domain Bacteria; phylum Patescibacteriota; class Gracilibacteria; order BD1-5; family UBA2023; genus JANJWP01. Next base: position 7,916 of record JAUPLX010000060.1, on the reverse strand, counting down.
TTCCCACTTCGCTTCCGACGTGAACGGAACCTATAAGGGCCGAAAGGTCTACGAAACCGCCAAGGCTTCGAAGATCACTACGGTTCGGGCCTAATCCCCGAAGGGACCGGCTCCTGCCGGTCCTTTTTTCAATGTTCCTTTCCACGTCCCCGATATGAAAAAAGTGAGCCGTCACGAAACCCGCGAGTGCCTATTGCAAGCTCTTTACGGCCGAAGCGTTCTCGGGGAACGGTTCGATCTCGGGGTATTTTTGGAATCCTATTTCGACGAACGCTACGCGGATCTTTCGAAGGACGCGTATTTTTCGGAAGCCTTCGCGGGCATCGTGACCCGAGAAGGGGAACTTTGCTCCGTCGTACGGAAATTCGCTCCCAAATTCGAAATCCAGATGATGCCGGTCGTCAATCTCCTGCCGGTTTTCATCGCGGCTTTCGAAATGCTCTACCTCGAGTGCGACAAGGTTCCCGAAAAGGTTTCCATCGACGAAGCCATCGAATTGACGAAGAAGTTTTCCGATGAAAACTCCCGCACGCTCGTAAACGGGGTTCTGAATTCCTTAAAAAACGATCGGGAGGTTTTCAAAACCGAATTGGCGGCCGCGCCGGAGGTTAGAAAATTCGGAATCTTTTAGAAATCACCGTCGGCCCATGGCGAAAAAAGCCTTCCGTTTCGACCGAGACGAATTCGAACGAAAAGTTGCCGAGACGCTTGCCGGTTTCGGTATCGACGCGTCCCCTTCGGCCTTCGTTCCTGCCTTCATCCACCGTTCCGTCCTGAACGAATACGATTTCCCCGAGTCCAACGAACGGCTCGAATTTTTGGGCGACGCGGTCCTCGAACTCGTCGCGACGGAGTTCCTTTACCGCCGTTTCGCCGACAAAGCGGAAGGGGATATGACCGATATCCGTTCGGCGCTCGTTCGCGGAAAGAACCTCGCCCAAGCGTCCGAACGCGTCGGTTTCGGAAATCTCGTACTCCTCTCCCGTGGTGAGACGCTCGCGGGAGGGGATAAGAATCCCTACATCCTGGCCAATACGTTCGAGGCGTTTCTCGGGGCCTTGTATCTCGATTCCGGTTTGGAAGCCGTTCGGGCTTTCGTGACCGAACACGTGCTCTCGGGCGTCGACGACATTCTCGAAGCCGACCTCCACGTCGATCCGAAATCCCGCCTTCAGGAAATCGCCCAGGCGGTTTACGGCAGTCCGCCGGAATACGAACTTCTCGCCGAATCGGGCGCCGACCATGACAAGACCTACGAAATCGCCGTGAAAGTCGGACGTAAAATCGTAGGGAAGGGGGTGGGGACTTCAAAGAAAAAAGCCCAATCGAATGCCGCCGAGGACGCTTTGGCCCGGGAATCCGAATGGAATTCCCGGACGAACGGGGGAGTCTCGTAAGAACCTTCGAATTCCCTTTGACTTCGACCCCGGTTTCCATACAATTCGTCCGCTACTTATTCGGAGTCGACTTCTTCGTCTCCGGCTATCATTTTTTCCGCTATGATCGGTAAGTTCAAAAAGCGCAAGCGTCTTCGCTGCCACGGCTTTCTCGCCCGCTCCGAATCCAAGGGAGGACAAAAGGTCCTCGCCGCACGCCGCCGTAAGGGTCGTTGGGTTCTCGCAGTAAGCTACCCGAACCGTTTCAAGGAAACGAAGGGGAAATCCAAGCTCCACATCGTTGCCGGAGGTACGGCACGCGTCGTTCAGTACCCGGGTTCCAGCGAGCATTTCCGCGCCCGTTAATTTAAGATTGGCCGTATGATCCGAAAAGATCGAAGGCTTGTCGAACGCGAAATTCGAAAGGTTTTGAAATACAAGAAACCTTTCTTTTCGTATTCGCTCGTCGCGAACGTCGCAGCGAACCGTGCGGGTTTTCCTCGGTTCGCCGCGATTTTTTCCGGAAAATCGGTAACATGCGGCGTAAGTCGGAATTTTTTCCGCCGCCGCGCCTACGACTTGGCGAAGCCGTACCTCGCCTCGTCGAACGCGAGCGACGTCGTGCTCGTCCCGAAGAAGGGCAAACCGCTCGACCATCGTGATTCTATGGCGGTGAAAGCCTTCGAAGACGATCTCCGACACCTCTATAAGAAAATTTTTCCCGAAACTCCTTAATACCGCTCCGACATGAAAGACCGGCTCTTGAATTTCCTTTTGGCATTCGCCGTTTTCCTCATCGTTTTCAATTATTTCCTTCCGCAGCCCGAGCAAAAGTCCACGCCTTCGGGCATAGCGGTTACCGTAGCGGAAAAATCCTCCACCGTTCCGCATATTCCGGTGGTGTCGGTAACGAACGCCACGGCGTCCGGATTCGTTCTCGATACTTGTAAGGATATCGAAATTCTCAAGGATTACCGGAAAATCGAAATCGACGCGCCTTTCGCCGCATTCTGCAAGACCGTTACGGTCGCTCCGGGAGCGAAGGCCGATATCGATCTTTCGGTTATCGCCCGCATTTTTGAAAATCCCGGGCAGTACGCGTTCAAAATGAAGTCCCCCGAGGGCGAAAGCGTGGCCGATACGACCCTCGAACCGCGCGGAACGTTCCGGAATTTCCTTACGGAACTCTTCTACCGCCCCATATTGAACCTGTTCATTTTCCTTATCGAAAATCTACCAGGACACAGTCTCGGTCTCGCGATCATCACGATTACCATCCTCATCCGCATCGCGCTTCTCGTTCCCCAGCACCACATCCTCGTTTCGTCCCGAAAGATGCAGGCGATCCAGCCGAAGGTGAAGGAAATCCAAAAGAAACACGAAGGCGATCAGGCGAAGATCGGTATCGAACTTATGGAACTCTACAAGAGGGAAGGGGTGAATCCGCTCGGTTCTTGCCTGCCGCTCCTTATCCAAATGCCGCTCCTCATCGTACTGTATTGGGTAATCGGAGGTATCGGAGATCCGACGAACCGATTCTTTCTTTATTCGTTCCTCTCGAATTTCGATCCCTCTACCGTTTCGACCGTTTTCCTCGGCATGGAACTCAAGTCGATCGGAGGTATCGCCGGATTCGTCCTCGCGGCCCTGGTAGCGTTCTTCCAGTGGCTTCAAATCAAGCTTTCCCTCGCTCGGAATCCGGTTGCCGAGTCTCCGAAAGTGTTCGAAAAGAAGGAGGATGGCACGCTCGTTTCGGAGAGTCCGTTTGACCCTCAGGTAATGAATGTTTTCATGCTTTGGGGAATGCCCGCGATGATTGGGATATCAACTTATTTTTTTCCTGCGGGAGTTTGAGTATACTGGCTCATAGGTACGCTCTTCATGCTCGTACAACAGGCGGTCGCGAATCATATTACCGATAATAAAAAACGGAATTAATCCCTTAATTTTTCTCTTATGCCCATCCTTATTATCGAAGACGATGCGGAAATTTCCGGTAACGTCGTAGAATACTGCTTGGAAAAGGGATACGTCGTAGAAACGGCGAACAACGGAACCGAAGGTCTCGCCCTCGCTCTTACCGGACGTCATTCCTGTATCGTGACCGACCTCATGCTTCCCGGCGTGGACGGGGTTTCGATCATCCGCCGCGTTCGCGAAGCCGGAATCCATACTCCGATCATCGTCCTTACCGCGAAGGGCGATATTTCCGATAAGGTCGAAGGGCTCGATGCCGGAGCGGACGACTATCTCGCGAAGCCTTTCTCCCTCCGCGAACTCGAGGCCCGCATCCGGGCGCTCGTTCGTCGCGGAAACGCCCCGGTACAGGGTACCGGAGACCGCATTTACCGCGTCGGACCTCTTTCGCTCAGTACCGCTACCAAGGAGGTAACCCGCGAAGGACGGACCATTCCGCTTTCCAAAAAGCACTTCCAACTTCTCGAACTTCTTATGAAGAACGTCGGTCGCGTCGTTTCCAAATCGGAAATCGAGGCCGCTCTCTGGACCGACGCCTCCGATCTTACGAGCGACGTCGTCCGTACCCACATGCAGATGCTCCGTGCGAAAATGGACATTCCGTTTTCCAAAGGACTCATCCGAAACGTTCGCGGAATGGGATACGTGATTAAGGAGGACTAATGATTCGGCTCTTCGCCCCCTTAAGGATCCGCACTCGCGTCGCGGTTCTTTTTACGGCGACGTGCTCCCTTTTGATTTCGATTTCCGCGCTGGCGACGTATTTCGCGTACGCCCAAGCGCTTCAGATGGAGACGGAAGAACTCTTGTTTTCCCAATTCTTCAGCCTTTCCGCAACCCTCGACGACGCGACCTACGTCGCGTTCGGTGGCGTGCGTCTCGGAACTCGCGACATCCAGCATATCCAGGCGGCTTCTTCCATCGGTATCGTTACGGTACTCAAAGATACCGAATGACTTCCCATCTCTTCGCCGAAACAGATTAATTCGTGAACGACGGACGGTCGCGCCGGATTCTTTTACGCTTCGATCGAGGGGCAGCCGTTCATGTTTTACGGCGGTCGCGTCGACCGCCTCGAGATGGCCGTGGGAATCCGGGAAGACTCGTATCTGCTCAATAAGCTTTCCCTCCGTGCGAACATCCTCGCGTTCATCGTCGCGGTATCGACGCTTTTCGCCCTTTTGGTTTCGTATCTCGTAACGGCGAAGGTCCTCTCTCCGGTGCGTCGTTTAGCCGAGTTGGTAGAAAGTTCCGACCCCGAGAAAGACGTAAACGCTCCCCCGATTGCGGATTCGTTTCCGAAAGACGAGATCGGATACCTCGCCCAGGCTTTCGACCATTTTACGACGAGAATCCGAAACTCCATCATTCGGGAAAAAGAGTTCGTCTCGGATGCCGGACACGAACTTCGAACCCCGCTGACGGTCATACGCACTTCCGCCGAACTCATTCTCGCTACCGACGGAATTCCGGAGAAATCCCAAGCGAAACTCCGTAACATTCTCGCCGCGGCGGATAAAATGGATCGGTTGTCTTCGGGATTGCTCGAACTCCGGAAAGAATCACGAACGTTTTCCGAACCCGAAGAGGTACGGTTTCCCGCATTGCTCCACAGTCTCTCCGATCCGCTCATTCCGTTTTTGAACGAGAAGGGCATCGTGCTCGAAATACTTAAGCTTCCCGGGTTTACGGCATTTTTGCCGGTGAGCGAGTTTGAAAAAGTCATTACCAACCTTATTCGGAACGCCGCCATCCACTCAGGAACGAAACGTATCGTACTTTCGGCTACGAAGGGCACGGTTCGCGTCCGCGATTTCGGCATCGGCATTCCGGATTCCGAGAAATCCAAAATTTTCGGCCGATTCTATCGGAGCGATAAATCCCGCCCTCTCGAAGGGTTCGGACTCTGACTCGCCATCGTGAAGAAAATCGCCGACCGGGAAAAATGGGACATCTCCATCGTCGATCCCAAGGGCGGAGGCGCCGAATTCGTCATCGATCTCCATTCGGAGAAAAAAAATCGCAAGGCCTAGGCTTCGCGATTTTTTCGATACGAAATTTTTCCCTTTTTCCGCGTGAGTTCGAGTTTTCCGAAAACTTTGGCCTTTCCTCCGTATTTCATCGAACAGAATCGGAGCATTTCCGCGACCATTCCTTCGGAAAGACCGATTCCCGAGGAATTTTTCCGAACGTAGAGCCGCGAGAGGATGTCTTTCTTCAAGAAGGGGGAGAGCGTGGCGAACCTCGCGATTTCCAAGGTTTCCGGTTCTTCCTCGGATTCCAGATACTCCGTCACTTCGGTTTCCAAATGCGCGTCGAGTTCGGCGGCATACTCCGCGAACCGTAGGGCGGTCGTCGTGAAGCCGGGATTGAACGTTTCTATCTCGGGAATGATCCGGTTCCGGATACGGTTTCTCAAATAGCTTGGGTCTTCGTTGCTCGAATCGGTTCGGTAATCCTGCGATTGGCTTTCGAGATACGCGAGCAGGGCTTTTTTTCGTAATTCGAGGAACGGGCGGCAGATTCCTTCGGAGGTCCGTTCGGGAATCCCTTGCCATCACCGGAGTTTCGCTCACCGCAAGAAATTCGCGAGTACGGTCTCGGCGAGATCGTCGGCCGTATGTCCCGTAAGGATGCACGAAGCCCCGATTCGTGACGCGATCGTTTTTAGGAAAGCGTACCGCAGGGTCCTTGCGGCATCCTCGATACCGGTTTTGCGCTCTTTCGAAAAAGCGAGCACGTCTTCTTCCTTCGATTCGAACCGTACGCCGAGTTTTTTACAGAGTTCTTCGCAAAAACGGGCGTCGGTGTCCGATTCGTCCCCTCGGAGTCGATGGTTGAAATGGGCGGCCGTAACGTTTTCCTTGCCGAAATAATCCGCCGCGGAAAGAAGGAGCGCGACCGAATCGCTTCCTCCGGAAAGCGCGACCACGATCGCGGTACTCCGATCCACTGGATATCGTGAAAAAAAGCCCTCAAAGGACACTCGAACGCAATCGACGTTTTTTTTCGGCATTGGCGGTTATCGGAGAGGAAGTTCTGCGGCGAGCTTCGCGTTTCTTTTTGCGATAAACGCGTCGAGTTCGTCGTCGGGGGCCAGCTTATTCGCTATCCGCTTTCCGCATTTCGAACACTCGTGAACGAGTACGTATCCGCGGCCCTTGCGGATATCGAGATCGACGGGCTCCATGAGTCCGTGGCATTCGGACGCCCGATCTCCCGGATATTCGGCATCGACGTGGAGCGAAGTCAGACAAAACGGGCAATGGTTCCTTGCGGATCATTGCGGATGGGGTCGAACGTCTTTCCCGCATTTCGCACAGGGAAAGGATTCGTTTTTCATTACGAAAGGCATGTGTCGGACGAAGATATTTATGAAAATTTCCGGATGAGCGCTATTCGGTTTGCTTAAAACCGGCGCAGTATTCGCGTACGCGTTTGATGATTCCCCCGCGGGACACTCCGCGCGATTCCAACGTACGGATCGAATGCGAGGTATTGTTGAGGGCGAAAAAATAGTCTCCGAGATGGATCATGACGTCGAATATCGGACCCTCGCGCCTGAGGTCGAAAACGCCTTCGCGGTCCGCGAGCATCCCTTGCTTCAGGAGGCTTTCGACGAAAAATTCGACCTCGCGCACGACGGTATTGTCGTCCTGTCCGCCGAGGCGGCAGCTCCCTCCGTCGTAGCAGTGGTGGTAGACGAGCCGGTATTCGTTGCCGTTTTTTTTCAGGATGCAGAGCTCGTCGAATACGACGATTCCGAAATCCTTTTCCAACGTGAATAGGAAAGATTCCGTACGTTCCGGCAGGTGTCTGGACTCGAGGAACGGGTCCGGTTTCAGAAAACGATGGGACACGTTCGGGAAGGTTAGACCTTAAAGAATGCGAGATCGTTCGGTTCGCCCGGATTCCCGGAAAGGTAGTTGGTCTTTTCGCGGATGATACGCAGTACCGTGAACGGATCGGGAACGAGGTGCATGATCCGGACGTCGTTCTTCTGCTGTTCGATGATGAGCGATCCGTAGTTGAGGATATTCGCCAAAAGCCCGTGGCATTCGACGTCGATCTTCATTACTTTCGAGAGTTCGAGGATTTCGATGTCTTCTTTCAGGAGGAGCGAACTCGTAATGATGATGATGCGGTCGCGTACGACGATGACGAGCTTATTGTAATATTTGACGACGTTGAGGGCGAATTGGAGTATCGCGTAATTCGCGAGAACGAGCACTGCGGGAAATACGAAATACCGGATAAGGTCCGCGGGAACGTCGTTTTTATAGATGGTGAAAATCAAGCCGATTCCGATAGCCATGACGAGGAAAATCATCCCTTTGGCTACGAGATAGAACAGGTAGATGGGATGTCTCGTAATGACGGTGGAATCGTTTTCAATGATGGCGTTCATGGGCTATACCGTCATGAAATAGATGATGCTGAGCGAAAGTATCATGAGGATGGCCATCGTTATCCGAATGATGATCTTCAGTCGGGTATCCACCTTACGAAGGCCGTTTTTCGCGAACGGAGCGCATTTTTCAAGATGCCGTCGGTACATGACGT
>JAUPLX010000059.1 GCA_030836665.1 Patescibacteria group bacterium | reverse complement strand
CGGAGGATATCGCCCCTTTTTCCACCACCCCCATGCCCGTAAGGTACGCGTCGATATCGAACACCGTCCATCCGGGAAGGAAAGTGATGGTGATATCGTTCGTATCCGGATGTGCCAATACTTCGGTGAAGACTTCTTCGAGCGTGACCCCCTCTTCGGAAATCTTATACGTACCGACCTGGACGACGGTTTTCGGGGCGAAATACCGGAGATAGAGCTTGGCCCTCCATCCGGTTTCCAGTTTCAACTTCTTCGGTACGGAAGCGGACGTCTCTCCTTTGGTAATGGAAAACGCCGTCTTCGGTACGACGGTCCGTCCAAAAGACGCGACGTGGCGGTACGCCAGAAACGAGACTGCCGACACCGCGAGGCACGCGATGACGAAAAAATGAAAAAACCCGGATGCGTTCCGGGATTTTTCTTCGATGCGGATTCTCGTTCTTCGATACCCCTGCATGGATTCGGATTATCGTTTAGCGCCGGAAGCGGACGAGCCCGTGGAAGTCGATCCGGTCGCCGATGCCCCCGTGAGGGTCGTCAGTTCCGAGACGTTGTTTTTTAATTCTTCGATGGCTCCGGCGGTCTTCTGAACCGAATTCACGACCTTCTTCGTCTGTTCGACTTTAGTCTCTACGACGTTTCTCGTCTGTTCGACCTGGTTCTTCACGTCAGCCACGGTCCTACGGGCGTTCTGAAGCGCTCCGGAGCCTTCGTTCAGTTCTTTCAGCCCCGGTACGACGATATCTTCCGAACTGCCGTTTTTCGTTTCACGAAGCACTTCGTTGAAGGTTTTAATTCTGAGTACGTCGCCGATTTCGTCAGCCTTTTCCGGCAAGAGGAAAACGGAAACTACGTAGAGGGTGGTAATAAGGACGAAACTCCAAAGAATACGGGAAATCATGCGGGTTTTTAGTTGAATAGATCTTTTACGGATACCGAATTCCTCAGCGATTCGCGAATCGCGAGGATATCCTCGTCGCGAATTCCGGATTCGACACCCCCCTGCCCTATCGAATTTTTCAGATTTTCAAAAAACGCGTGGGCTTCGCGGTTCGCGGGCCCTCCGGGAGGAAGCAGATTGACTTCGGCCTTCACGACCCCGACCGTCTTGCAGTGCGGGCACATGATTTCGAGGTTGAGGGCGTTTCCGGCCGTACCGAGAACCTGGATGTCCTTATCGGTAGCCCGAGCCCCGCAATTCCGACAGGAAAATCCCGAGATGGTGGCATCGACGATGCTTTTTAGAATGAGATAGTTCATAGGGGTGGTTACGGAGTTCCTCCATTTTACTCGAAACCCCTTTCGTGCGCAAGTGACGACTATCGCAATTCGAAAATGGTCCCGCGGGAATACACGTTCTTCTTATCCGGAGAAAGGATGGCCGGAAACAGGAGATCGCAATGGCGCGCGTCGGAAAGGAAATCGAGACCGTACGCGCAAGGACAGGAATCGCAGGAGATTTTTCCGAATACGGCGCCCTTCGGGGCGGCGTACGAATACGCGCAGCGTCCGCCGACTCCGGCGAGCGACAGGGTCGCACCGAGGCCGAATACGGTAGGGCCGCTCGAAACGGAGGCACCGCTGCCGGCGTATTCGGATACGATGGGACATCCGGCGTTCGACTTCGGTCCGTAGACTTGCGGACAAGAATCGGCGGCATTCAAAATGCCGTCGCCGTCGATATCGGGATTCTCGGCTACCGCGATGACCGCCTTCGCGACGGCGCGGTTGCCATCGGCATCGGTAACGACCACCGTAGCGGAATACACGCCGGCATCGGAATACGAATGGCGGGGATCCGAAAAATCGGTAACGGTTCCGTCGCCCAAATCCCAACGGTACGAATACGGGGCGTTGCCACCGGAAACGACGGAAGTGAAATTCACGGGCGTTCCGGCCAATACCGAAAGGGGGGCGGCCGAAGCGGAAACCGAAAGCGGTACGTTCGAAGAAGGTCCGTAAGGAACCTCCGCATACGAAACCGAGGTTCTGCCAGCCGCGTCGCGAACGGTAAGTTGAGCGATCCACCGTCCGGACGGCAAAGCTTGTCTCGAAAGGCATTGTCCGCTTGCGGTAACGCCCGTGCCAGATCCGTCGGCGGGGAGGAATTCCCAAGAATACGTCGCGCCTTCGTAGGTCGGAACGCCGTAGAACGCATATTCGGTAGCCGAAGGGGAGTCGAGCTTGGAGACGGGAGTCGAGACGGAGCATTTCGCCGAAGCGTCGAGAACGCGGATTTCGGAAGAAATCCTATCCGGAACGGAGGAGTCCCCCTCCATACCCTTCGCATCACACATGTTGAGCGAGTAGATAATCGCCGCCATCCGGACGAATTCGCGCTTGGTGACGTATTCGCTCGGGCGGAGCGTTCCGTCGGCTTCCGGAACGAGAATGCCGATATCGGCGCCTTTTTGGGCATATCCGTACCAGTAGCTATCGACGTCTTTGAAGGTCCGTTTCCGTTCGAAAGAAGTCGAATTCATTTCGTCGTTCCAGATGCCGGCTTGCCGAAGGAGCATGGCGGCCGCTTCGATCCGGCTCGTACGGTTCTTCGCGCAAAACGGGACTCCCTGCCACGTCTTGTCGTTCTGACACGTATAGCTCGGAGCCCCGGGAATGGAATATCCAATAACGATTTCCCGTTCTTTCGCGTACGAAACGCAATAGAAGAACGGACTCTTCTTTTCGAAGTCGATAAACGGGATTTCCCGGTATTTCAATACGTCCGAGACGGTCGGAGTAAGGCATTTCCTACAACTGACGCCGACCGCGATGGATACGAATTCGTCGCGGTCCATGAGGGCTTCCGGACGGAATTTCCCATCCGAAGGAGTATCGACGACTCCGCGCTCGTAGAGTTTTTTCAGATCCGAATATATCGGATCGGAAGCCGGAACGTCGGAGAACGGAAAATCGGCGGCGGATAACGGTGAAACGATTGCGGAAGCGACGAGCGCGAATACGGGGTCGAGCGTTTCGAGGAAAAACTTTTTCTTGG
>JAUPLX010000058.1 GCA_030836665.1 Patescibacteria group bacterium | reverse complement strand
TTGAAATTCGATCTCGGTTCCGACGCTTCGTACGTAACGAAGAAGTACATGAAGATCGATTCGTTCGAAATCGACTTCGATGGCGACGGCGCCGTCGACAAGGAAGGGGCTGAACCCTCGGAAGCCAACGACCTCATTTTTACCTACGATACGAAGGGGAAATACGTTCCCAAGGGGACCTACGTAGGCCGGAACAACATTACCGGCGAACAGATGACCAAGCCGATGGAACTTCCCGTCATCAATCTTTCGGCCATCGTAAAGATTACGAAAACGAAGAAGGGCATCGTATTCGACGCGAAGGATACTTCCCAACTCGGTACTCCGAAATGGTACGAAAGCTCCGATCTCAATACCGCCGTTTCGAGCCAGCCGGTCTATACGGCGAAATATTCCCGAGAGGAACGTTTCCTTTGTTTGGCGCTTCTGACGAGCAAAACGAAAGAGGAAAGCTGCAATAAGATATTCGTCATCCGGCCTGAAGGCGACGTTCCTATCGAGGCGAAGACTAAGGTCGAACGGGTGAAAGACGACCAGCTTACGTACCGGTTTTCTTTGGAAGACGTGAAAGTCCGGACGGGCGGCGACGTAGCCGCGTACCGCTGGGCGCTTGACGGAGGTTCCGTATTCTGCCGCAAGGAAGAATGCGAATGGACGTTTAACGAATACGGAAAACAGAAGTTTACCGTCTATCTCACCGACGCCGCGGGAAATACCGTCGATATCGAAAGCGAATTCGTTATCAAACGTCCGCTCATCCTGATGCGTTCGGAAGGCGACGAACCGCTCCTGCGCGTTTCCGACAGTTCCGATACCAATCTTCTCAAGGACACCTACGACAGGACGACCGACGCGTACCGCATCCAGAAATTCTCCATACCTTCGAAGCTTACCTTCGACGCTACGGACGTACGCGTACGCAATACCGGGTACCAGCTCGAATCCGTCGAATGGACGTTCGGAAACGGCGGTCCGCAAAAAACCGGACTCAACGTCAACTACGAACTCGTTCGCGACGGGCGCTTCGAGGTGACGGTGAAATACCTCTTCCATAACGCTTCCGATGACGACCGGAGCGACGTATCCGAACGTATCGTGTTCGACGGAAAGAAAAAGGATCTCGCCGCCAATCTCGTCATTACGTCTCCGGATTCCGACGGGGAAAACTTCTACGCGCCCACGACCATCCGTTTCGACGGTTCGGCCAGCCGTACGAAGCAGGGGACCATTACGAAATTCATCTACGATTTCGGTCTTGGGCGTGCTCCCGCCGAAGGCGATGCCGTACAAACCATCCGCTACGACAATCCGGGCGAATATTCGGTCAGCCTTACGGTCGTGAAGGACGACGGCTCGAAAGATACCGCTACGAGAAAGATCGTCATCAAAGACATTCCGAAGAGCCTCAAAATCAATACGAGCGTTTCTTCCGGAATCGTCGGTAACGGCATCGACTTCGACATCGCCGGTTCCAGCGGACAGATCGAAACCTATTCGTGGGATTTCGGCGACGGAACCATTCCGTCTACCGAACCGACCCCGACGCACATTTACGAGAAAGCCGGTACCTTTACGGTAAAGCTTGAGGCCCGGTACGCCGATGCGACCATTCGGACTATCGAGAAAGATATCGTGGTAAAGAATCCCGCATCCGATTCGGAGTAGGGAACCGCTCCTAATAAAACCGCACCCTGAGAGGTGCGGTTTTATGTTTCGACGAACTCTTTCTTATTTTACCGTCACGCTCTTCGCGAGATTTCTCGGTCGGTCGATTTCCCTTCCAAGCGATTTGGCGGCATGGTACGCGAGCAATTGTCCGACGATAGTGGCCGCGAAGCCGAAAGACACGCCCTTTATCTCCGGAATTACGAGGTTCCAATCCGCATTGCCAATCGCCTTCGAACTGATAGCGAGCACTTTCCCTCCGCGGGCCCGTATCTCGGCCACGCTCGAGAGGTTTTGCGAATAGAGGGAATCGTCCGGGAGGAATATTACCGACGGGCAATTCTCGTCGATGAGGGCGAGCGTTCCGTGTTTGAGTTCCCCCAGCGGCATGGCGTGGGCGTGGATGTAGGTGATTTCTTTGAATTTCAACGCCGCCTCCGCCGCGATGGGGAGCATATGTCCGCGTCCGAGGAAGAAGATGTGCGGATATTTGCCGAAAACTTCCGCGACCTGGGCGAGTCCGTCGTTCATGGCGAGGGCTTTGTTCATGGTGTCCGGAAGTTTCGAGAGCTCCTCGAGGGTGCTGCGGTACTTTCTGAAATCCTCGCCGCGCTTGATGGAATAGAAAAGCGCGAGAAGGGTTACCGTAGCGAGTTGGGCCGTAAAAGCCTTGGTTGACGCCACGCCCACCTCGGTACCGGCACGGGTGAAAAGCCCGAAATCCGTAAGCCTCGATATCGAAGACCCTACCACGTTGACGATGCCGAAGGTTTTTCCGCCGTGGGCCTTGATGAATTTGAGCGGCTCGATGGCATCGGCGGTTTCCCCGGATTGCGACACGAAAACGTAGAGCGTCTTGGTATCGATTCTTACCGGAGCGTTCAGGAATTCGCTCGCGATTTCGGCGGTGGCGGGCATGCCGGCGAGTTCACGGAAGGCGTACGTTCCGGCCCATCCGGCATGGTACGACGTGCCGCACGCGATAAATTTCACCCGATCGATTTCAACGTCGCGAAGGTCTTGGAACGCGGCCGAATTGAGCGCGAGGTTCGTAAAATCGACGCGGCCCTGGAATACGGCTTTGGCTATTTTCGGCTGTTCGAATATCTCTTTGAGCATGAAATGCTCGTAGTCGCCTTTTTCGGCCTTGAGATGTTCGGTTTCGACCCGTTCGAACGGACGCGACACGAGCGATCATTCCGATCGGATTTCGTAACTTCCGTCGGCTTTTACCCGTACGAGGTCGCCGTCGTCGAGAAACGTCACCTGGTCGGCGTATCCGGCCAACGCCTGTACGTCGGAAGCGAAAAAGCATTCGCCCGTCTTGGGATTGCGTCCGAAAACGAGCGGGCTTCCGTATTTCACGCCGATGAGTTCTCCCGGAAAATCCGAATGCATCACGAGGAGCGCGTAGGCGCCCTCCAAGCGGGGGAGCGTGGCTTCGACGGCTTCGAGCAATGCCTCGGGACTTCCGGTCCGGAGTCTCGCTACGGCTTCCTTGCCGATGAGCTTGGCAACGATTTCCGAGTCGGTCTGCCCGTAAAACTCGGTGCCGGACTTGGCGAGTTCTTCGGCGAGTTCGACGTAATTTTCGACGATGCCGTTATGGACGAGGAAAAGCCGGTTTTCGCTATCGGAATGCGGATGGGTGTTTTCTTTCGTGACGCCTCCGTGGGTGGCCCACCGGGTGTGCGCGATGCCGAAAGAATACCCTGCCATCGGGTCGCGGTGGTCGGAGAGTTCTTTCGCGAGCGCGGCGACCTTGCCTACCGCCTTGAAGAGGTCGACGCCATGGGCGGCGTTTCCTACGGCTACTCCGGCGGAGTCGTATCCGCGGTATTCGAGCCGTTCGAGCCCGTGGAGAAGGATCTTATCGGCGTCTTTTCGGCTTCCGGAATAGGCGAAGATTCAGCACATGGCATGGAGGAATATGGAGAAGGGTCGGATGTCCTGCGAGTCCGCGGCGACTTCAACTTTGTTAGGAGCTAGGACTCGCAGGACATCCGACCGTCTTACAGAAGCGATTCGATATGTTCGAGCAATTTCTGCTGGAATATTTTCTTGTCGAATTTCGACGCGTACCTCCGGATGTCGTACGAACTCCATCGGCGGCTTTCGAAATCTTCGATGGCGGCGTTCAGGGATTCCACCGTCTGTTCGGCGAAGAAAAGCCCCGAAAGCCCGTCCTTGACCGTTTCGAGCGCTCCGCCCTTGCCGTACGCGACGACGGGGGTTCCGCAGGCCATGGCTTCGAGCGGAACGATGCCGAAATCCTCCTCGGGAGGAAATACGAACGCCCGGGCCTTTTGGTAGAGGCGGATCTTTTCTTCGTCGGTCGCGCCGATTACCCATTCGATGTTCGGACGGGATTTTTTGAAGAGTTCTTTAAAAAGCCCGTTCTCGGTACCGGTGGCGATGATGAGCCTTTTGCCGCTCTGGTTGAACGCGTCTACGAGCAGGTCGAACCGTTTGTACGGAATGATGCGCCCCACGGCGAGGTAATAGTCGTCTTTTTCGGTCTCGACGGCGAATTTTTCGGTATCTATTCCCGGCGTAATGACGCTGGCGGTACGGCGGTAGTACTTGGCGATGCGGCGGGAGGTGTTATTCGAATTGGCGACGAAGTCGTCCACTCGGTCGGCGGCGTCGCGATCCCATTCCCGGAGTCCCTTGAACATGACGGGCATGACCAATCGGGCGAGGGGATTGAGCCATCCGAATTCGAGCATCCGCTGGTATTCGTGGGTATGGCTCCAGTAGTAGCGGGTAGGGGAATGGCAGTAGCTGACGTGGAGGGTCTCGGGTTTGGTAATGATGCCTTTGGATTCGGCGCTCGAAGACGAAATGACGACGTCGTATCCCGAAAGGTCAAACGACTCGAACGCATAAGGTCTGAGCCAAGGGAAGAGCTTCGGATGCGACCGGACGAAGGGGATTTTCTGAAGGAAACTCGTTTGGACGACTTTATCCGGATATCTGCCGTTCGGTCAGAAGAGGTTGCCGAATTTTTCCGGAAAATATACCGAAGAGAATACGTCGGCATGGGGAAAAAGTTCGAGAATGTCGGCAAGGACCTGTTCGGCGCCGCCCCAATCTTTGAGCCAATCGCACACGACGGCGATCTTTTTTTCCGGGAGACCCGGGTGGATTCTCGTCGACCGAAACGCCAGCGCCCCGTTTTCTTCGGCGCGTTCGAGGGGGATTTCGAGCGGTCCTCCGAGATTTTCTTGGGTGGATTCTTGGTCGTTCGTTCCCGTAGGGGAGGGCTTTTTTGTGAATTCTTCGTTAACACGATCTCCCATGGGCTCTTTACAAAGGAATAGGCTCGGATACGATTCGGCCCAAAGTATACTTCCCGACCCGATATGGCCAAACCGAAAATTTGCATTCTTCACGACTTTTTCCTCTACCGGGGATGAGCCGAGCGTTTCGACGTAATGGCGGCCAAAGCATGCGGGGCGGACTTGGCGGCGGCATACTTTGACATGGGGAGTTTCGATCTGGAATCGATGGGGCTCGAAGGTGAAAAAATCGCTTTTTCGCGTCGGCTTTTTCCGGAGTCCGAAGCGTTTTCCAACGGTTTCGAACGTTGGCTCGACGCGAAACTCCCCGACCGTCTCAAACGCATTCTCCGATATGCGCACTTTAAGTTCGCAGTACGTTTCCGAACCGGATTCCTCCGTGATTACGGTACGGTCGTGTTTTCGGGCGACACGCTCTCCGCCGTGCCGCAATGCCGGAAAGACGCTGTGAAAATCTGCTACTTCCACTCGATCCCACGTTACCTTTTCGACCAGCGCGACCTCTATCTGCAAAAAGTTCCGGCATTGCTTCGCCCTTTCTATGTCGTAGTGCGGTTTTTTACGACGAAGGCGTTCTTTTGCCACCTCTCCAAGATCGACCGCATCTACGTGAACGGCGAAAACCTCCGCGCGTACTGCAAAGAACATCTCCGCCGCGACGCCGAAATCCTCTATCCTCCGGTCGATACCGACGAGTTCGCGCCCTGTTCGCTCAAGGAAAAGGGCGATTACTACGTATCGTTCTCCAAACTTGCCACGTTCAAACGCGTCGACGCGGTCGTGCGGGCTTTCGGGGAAATGCCCGACAAGAATCTTCTCGTCATCTACGGCGCCAACGACCCCCAAAGGGACGAAGTGCTTTCGCTCGCCCGCGAACTTCCGAACGTCGAATGCCGCATTCTCGAAGACAATGCCGAACTTCCCGGTATCGTCGCGGGCGCCATAGCGACGGTTTTCGTTTCCAAGAACGAGGATTTCGGAATGGTCGCCATCGAATCCATGGCCGCCGGAACGCCCGTAATCGCGGCGGATTCCGGCGGCATTAAAGAAACCGTCGTCCCCGACGTCACCGGGCTTTTCGTTGCCGAAATGTTTTCCACCGACGATCTCGTCCGGGTCGTGGGGGAAATGACGAAAGAAAGATCCAAATCGATGCGGAAAGCCTGTATCGAACGGGCGAAAGAATTCGGAAAAGAGCGCTTCGAGGCCGAAATTCGGCAGGCCTTCGCCCGATAGCCGCAGTTTTTGCCCTCGCCGGCACGGAAAATCCGCCCGATTAGGAGCGGATTTTATTTATTTCCGAATGACAGGTCGTTTTCGGATGCCTCGTTCAATATGGCCGATACCTCCGAATGGAAACGTCGGATTTGGTAGGCGAGAAGGCTGTGGAAATGGACGATATTCCCCCTCGAAACAGCTCGGAACGCTTGTTTCGTCGTCCATTCCACGGCAGTGGAAACCTGGGATCGTTTGAGTTTTTCACGACTTTCGCAGTACCCCGCCAAATATTCGCAATCCCTTTGGATGCGTTTCGCACGCTCACGCAGTTCGTTCGCGTTTTTTTTCGTTTTTCGATTGAGGCGGGCCGCTTCTTCGAGGGCTTCCATAGCGCGGTTTACGTATTCGAGGGCGATTCTTGCGGATTCCCGGAATCCGAATTCGTTGAACGAAAAAAGCGCGAGACCGTGCATTTCACGTCATTGGAAATTCTCTTCCGCAACCCGGCGCCTTTCCGGTATGGCGTTCGTAGCGCCTTTCATACTTGGGATTATGGCACTTTCGCCGCGTATTTTCAAATTGTGGTTTCATCCCGCTCTCATATTTGCCTATTAACATTTTATGAATATAATCCACTCGATTATTTAGCATTTTCGTATCGACCGATGTCGCGTATAGATCTTTTGAGAGTTTCGGATTCCGCGTCTCCGCGGGTGGCGAAGATTTTACGTACGGCCGTTTCTTATAAGATTTCCTGATTCACTCTCGTCGAACTTATCGTCGTCATTACGATTCTCGCCATACTTGCGACTATAGGATTCCTTTCGCTTTCGGGATATTCTTCCGATGCCCGAAACACCTCGGTGAAGTCGAATGTTAGGACGATCGCCACTTTACTGAGTGCGGAATCGTCTTCCACGAATTCCCCTCTCCGGACGTACGTCTCCCATTCCTGAGCGTACGCCCTTTCCTGAGCGTACGCCCTTTCTGGAAAAACCCTCGTTCCCGGATTGCTCTCGGACTCGGCTACGAATTATTCGGTAGGACCGCTCGATTACCAGACGCTTAAAATAGATTCGACGAAATTCGCGTCTTCCGACGGAACTTCCTTTCTTGCCGCCGCCGTCAGCATAACTGAAACCCTGCTTTCCGGACAAACCCGCGCGAGATCGTATTTTCAGGTAGCGGGGGCTTCCGATGATACTTGGTCCGTTTCGGGGGATTATCCGGGACCAACCATACCCGGCGACGTCGCTGGACTGATTCTCGATCAGTCGCAAAGCAGTTCTACGGGCGCCCTGACGGATTCGTCCGCGGTCAATGGCGGTTCCACGGGATGAAGTGCTCCACCGACGCCTCCGACGCCTCCGTCCACGCCTTCCGCCACTTTAGTAAAAGACGTTAATCCCGGAGTGGGAAATTCCGGCGCTTTCGAGTTAATCAAAATAGGAAGCACGACGTATTTCTTCGCGACGGACGGGATAAATGGCAAGGAGCTTTGGAAATCCGACGGTACCGCGTCCGGAACGGCCATGGTGAAGGATATCTCAGAAGGGGCTACAAGTTCCTGGGCAAATATTATCTCCA
>JAUPLX010000057.1 GCA_030836665.1 Patescibacteria group bacterium | reverse complement strand
GTACGCGGAAACTTTTCCGACCATCCCGTTCGAATACGCGTACAACGGCAAGATGGAAACCCGCTCCCGCGTTCCGGTAGCACTTTCCGGAGCGGTCGTCATCGTAGGGGATTATGCCGAAACTTCCGGAGACATCCACCCCGTGCCTACCGGCGGAAAAGCCCGCATGAGCGGAATGGAAATCATCGCGCACGAAACCCGAAGCCTCGCGGAGGGCGATTTTCTCGCGGACGCTCCGAAGGGGGCGGTCGTAGCCGCCGCACTCTTCTCTTTTTTCACCCTTTCGGCGTTCTTTCTCATTTTCTGATCGCCGGCACTCTCCGTTCTCCTCTTCGCGTCCGCCCTCTCCGCGACGTTTTTCGGATCTTATTGGCTCTTCGCGCAAAATCTCTGGTTTCCGCCCGCCGTTCCGATATCGGCGGTATCTGCCGCGTTCCTCGCATGGGGATATTCCGCCTATCGGAGGGCGAATGCCGACAAGGACGGCATCCGGAAGATATTTTCCCGGTACGTCGACGCGTCCGTCGTCGAAACGCTCGTGAAGCAGGACGGAATTCCGAGCGTCAAAGGCGAACTTCGCGAGGTCAGCGTCCTATTCGCGGACATCGAGGGGTTTACCACCGTGAGCGAAAAACTCGACCCCGAATCGACGGTCGCCTGCCTCAACCGGCTTTTTTCGAAAGTGAACTCGGTCATTTTTTCCGAGAGGGGAACCATCAACAAGTACATCGGCGATGCCGTCATGGCCTTTTGGGGGGCTCCGCAGACGAACGAAAAACATGCGGCATCGTCCTGTTCCGCCGCTCTCGGCATGCTTGTCGCGACCGAACAGAACGCGAAAGAAGGACTCCGACTCCGTATCGGCATCGCGACCGGGGAAGCGCTTATCGGAAACGTCGGCGACGAACGGTTTTCCGACTATACCGTCATGGGAGATCGGGTGAATTTCGCTTCCCGCCTCGAAGGGCTGACCCGCAAATACGGAGTCTCCGTCCTCGTATCCGAACGGACGGCGAAAATCGTCGGCAAGGATTTTCTCCTGCGCGAAATCGACTCGGTCAAGGTGAAGGGGAAAGTCCGCGCTGAAAAAATTTACGAACTCATGAAACGCGACGGGGACGCATCTATCGACGACCGCCGCCTCGCCCGACGGCACGAACGCGCGCTTTCTTCGTATCGGTCCGGTGATTTCGACGCCGCCCGGAAAGAATTCGCCAAGAACGCGGCTTTCGGCGACTTGCCGGCAAAGGTGTTTATGGATCGGATGGACGGATGGAACGGAAGTCCTCCCAAAGGTTTTGACGGAAGCTATTCGTTCGATTCGAAATAGTCCGCCGGTTTTCGCCTCCCGCTTTCCGGAGCCGGTTTTTTCGATATACTCGCCCCTATGAAACTCGTCGTCTGACTCGGAAACCCCGGCCCCGAATACCGCGCCACCCGCCATAACGTCGGGTTTTTAGTGGTCGAGGCGTTCGCGCGCGCGAACGGGTTTTCCGAATTCGAGGACGCGCCCAAATTCAAGGGCCTCCTTTCGCAAGGAACCGTCGGAAGCGAGAAGGTCGCGATTCTCAAGCCCGTAACCTACATGAACCTCTCGGGCGACGCGGTCGCGCCGTTCGTCACGTTCTACAAGCTCGACCCGAAGAAGGACGTATTGGCCGTTTCCGACGATATCGATATGGATTTCGGAAAGGTGCGCTTCCGGGGAAAGGGGAGCTCCGGAGGGCAGAACGGACTCAAATCGATCGCGAACCGCCTTTGAACCGAAGAATTCGCCCGAGTGAAGGTCGGCATCGGGCGCGACCGCCGTTTCGATACCGCCGATTGGGTGCTTTCGAAATTCCAAGGCGAAGAACTCCAAGAATTGGAGAAGAACGTCCTTATCGAGACGGAAACGAAAATTTCCGAATGGATATCCGGCGCGTAGGCGCAAAAAGAAAAGGGGAATTACCACACTTTCCACTTTCGTTTTGTCAACCGACGGTTTATGGGTAAAATTTTCCCGTCTCTCTCGAATCGAAAAGGAGGTCGTCATGAGACTCGCTCTCGTAATTCCGCTTTGCCTACTGGCTCTGACCGGTTGCATGGCGACCGCGCCGCACTACTCTTCGGGGTATTCTTCGGGCTACTACACGACGCGAACCGTGATCGTGGAACCCTATTACGAACCCGCTCCCCGAGTGGTCGTAATCAGGCAGCCCGTAGTGGTCGTCGCACCGTCGCACCGGCACCATTCCCGTAGTGATCGCCACCGGAACGATTCCCGCAAGGGATACCGTTCCTCGGAACGTCGAACTGGCGAATACCGGCGCTGAGGAATCTTCGTCGGAAGGAGGCGGTCGGATCCCTGGCTGCCTTTTTTCTTTCGAATTTCCGGCCGCTTTTTCTTTTCGCGTTTTCGAATATACTCCGCCGGTCTAAAAAATTCCCATGTCCAAAAAATACGAACTCCTGTTTCCTGCCGGAAACTTCGAAAAGATGAAGTACGCCATCGCCTACGGCGCTGACGCCGTGTACTGCGGAGTGCCGATGTTTTCGCTTCGCGCCCGCGAAAACCAGTTTACCTGGGAAACGCTCGCCGAAGCGGTGGAATACTGCCACTCGCGCGGCGTGAAGATCTATTTCACGGCCAATATCTACGCGCACAACGTGAAAATCAAGCCGTTCATGGCCGCGTTCGAAAAAATGCAAGCCCTGAAGCCCGACGCGTACATCATGAGCGATCCGGGGCTTATTTCGCTCGTGCGGGAGAATTTTCCGGAAGCCGAAATACATCTCAGCGTCCAAGCGAACAATACGAACTGGGCGCAGATTAAGTTTTGGCAGAAAATCGGCATCACCCGCATTATCCTCTCCCGCGAACTGTCGCTTCGTGAGGTGAAGGAAATGCGTGCGGAATGTCCGGATATCGAACTTGAATTTTTCGTTCACGGCGCCATCTGCATGGCATATTCGGGCCGTTGCCTCCTTTCGAATTACTTTTCGCACCGCGATCCGAACCAGGGAACCTGCTCGCACTCGTGCCGCTGGGAGTACAAGGTCTTCAAAAAGGACGCGTCCGAGGAGGAACTCTACGATTCCACCGGACGTCCGGAAGACTACGTCCCGCTCAAAGGGGAGTTCTATCTCGAAGAAACCGAACGCCCGGGCGAAATGCTCCCGATCGACGAAGACGAACACGGAACCTATATCATGAACAGCCGCGACATTTGCCTGTTGTCGTATCTTCCTGAACTCGCGGATGCCGGAATCATTTCCTTCAAAGTCGAAGGACGCTCCAAGACCGTCAATTACCTCGCGGGCGTCGGGAAGGCGTACCGCGCCGCCATGGACGCGCTCGAACGCGGGGAAGAATACGATATGGAAAAACTTTCCCGTGAAATATTCGCCATCTCGAACCGGGGCTATACTCCGGGGTTTCTCGTGGGAAATCCGGGAGAAAAAGGCATCTGGTTCGAAAAGAACGGCGAAATTAAAGAAGAAGAATTCATCGGTATCGTCCGTTCGTACGACGCGTCGACCGGTCTTGCCCGCATCGAAGTGAAGAACCGGTTTGACGTTGGCGATACCGTTCGCATAATTAATCCGAAGGACGATTTCGAATTTACGCTCGAACGTATCGTCGGCCCGGAAGGGGATGACAAACACTGTGCCCACGGAGGAAGCTTCGACGTCGACATCGCCGTACCGAAGGACCCGGAAGAATTCGCTCTCGTCCGGAAAATGCCTAAAAGACCGTAATTTAATCCCGATGTCCTCCACTCATTCTGACGTTTCCGTACGGCTGCTCCCCGTCGTTATCGATAGCGGAGCATCGTCTGTCGAAATCGCCCATCATTCCGATTCCGAAGGACTCCGAAGTCGCGTGCGCGAGAACGCGAATGCCCTTGCGGACGTGCGTTTTTCGGATTTCGAATCGGACGACCCCGTCGTCAGTATTATCCAGGATTATTCCAACGCATTCCTTTCGTTGAAATTTTTAAGTCCCGAATACGATAGAGCATTCCTATTGAGAATCATTCGGGAAATTACGGAATTCGGCATTCCCTCGATGAAAGATTACTTCTGCATCAAGGCGAT
>JAUPLX010000056.1 GCA_030836665.1 Patescibacteria group bacterium | reverse complement strand
GATACGAAGATGGCGAAGGTCGAATCGGGAATCTTGTCGAATACCGAAAGCACCGCCGCTTCGACGGCAGCCGCGGGGTCGGACGGATTTTCGAAAGATTCTTCCGAATCGTTACCGGATTCTTCCGATTTCGAAGACCCGAGCGAACGCAGTCGCGGAATGCCTTCGAAAACGACGAGGCGCTTTTCCGCGAAAAACGGCATCGAGAGGAGTTCGGAGACGACGGATGCCGGATCGGTTTCGCCGATGCGGACGGTGGCGACGTTCGAATCCCCGTATTTTTCCGCGAACGAACCCATCCACGACGAAAGGTTCTTCCGTAGCACGGCGGAAGAATCTCCGGTAAAAAGGATGAGGTTTTTTCGGATTTCCATGCTTTCTAATTTTTTATACAACGGACGGGGAATCCGTATGCCCTCGATAGACCGTAATGAGGATCGAGAATCACCGTCGTTACGAAATGAATGGTATGGGCAACGTTTTGATGGGCGGTGGAAGTCCAATAATTAGCCGTGCTTCCCTGGTTGAAATAATTGCCGGTCGCGTAACTCCTTCCTCCGGCGCGCGGGAGCTTCAGTCCGCTGACGAATTCGCGAGTCGCTTTGCCGTAAATCGATCCCGACTCGCATTTTTTGATCGAGGGGGAGATGGCGACCATCGCGTCGCACCATTCTTTCTGGGTCGGAACGTGATACCCGTCATTACAAGGCCCCCGCATGGCCTTACGGTTCGATTCCCGTTGTTCGGCATAGGTTCCGGATCCGAAGAAGGTCAATCCTCCTCACCAGAGATTCGGCTCCGGATTGGCGATCCAGTCGGTAGGCATTTTTTCCGCGACGACGAATTTCGAATGCCCCGCTCCCCCCATCTTGTTCAATAAGGGAACCAATTCGTCGGTAATGGGACTTTTTCCAATTCCGTCGTTGCGACCCCATTGGAAATATTCCCCGAAAACGTTTCGATTTTCGAGATAGCTGAGCCGACATTCTTCTTCGCCGTCGGCGCAGGTTTTTAAAACCCGTTCCGTCCATGCCTGCGTGGCTCACACGTTGCAGGAAGCCCATACTTGTCCATTGGAAAGCGCGATGTCCATTTCGGAGCATCCGGCATACCTGCTCGATGCGTGGATTACGTCGTTCGGGGAATCTTCGCTTGCGGAGCCTTCGCTCGTGAAATTTTTGTTCACAAAGCCTTCGCTCGCGGTGCGGTTTTTCGGAGCGTTTCTTCGGAGCGTAGGCTGCGAAGGTGGCAAGAGCGGTTTTTCGAGGGACGGTTCGGAATCTCTTACGGGCAGGACGTTCTCATCCTGAATATCCGTTACGGAAAACGCATCGGTATCTTTCCCGCTCTCCGAAACGGAAGCTTCCCGTCGCGTTTCCGATACGATCGAAAAATCGACGTTTCGTATCGATTTCATCCCGGATTGGAGGAAAAACGTGAGAATCGTGGCGATTGCGAGAATCGTAACGATTGCGGGGATGGGCGAATTTGGAGGAAGGAGCGACATAGACGTTCGTTATCCTGCCGAGTATACCGTTTTCTTGAGAAAATCGAGGTCTCCGGAATATCGTTCCGTTTCCACGCGGATTTTCCCGTTTCCCGTAAACGTGAACGCCCCCTCCGTATCGATTTCGAGAAACTTCCGAAGATCGGCGACCTCGGTTCCCGGTGCGAATTCGAACACGTACGAATTGCCCATTTTCCGAAGCGAAGCCACGCGGAACTTGGCGAGTCGGATGCGGGCGCGGACCAGAAGGAAGAGGTTCTCCACTATTTCGGGGAGTCGGGGTCGGCCTTCTAGAAATCCTTCGCGGGCGAAATCGAGTTCTTTTTCGTCACGTACGGATTCCAGCGACCGGAAGAAATGCAGTTTGTCGATTTCGGAATCGAAGAACGCGTCCGGAATTCCGTAAGCGAAATCGAGGTCGATTCTCGTATCTGGCGGGCGTTTTTTCCCGGAAGAGAGTTCCGCGATTTTTTCTTCGAGGAGGCGGAAATAAAGGGGGAGTCCCGTTTCTTTCGTCCGTCCCGATTGTTTGAGTCCGAGTATCTCGCCTGCCCCGCGGATTTCGAGGTCGCGCATGCTGATCTCGAATCCCGCGCCCAAATGCGAGTTACTCGCGATGGCGACGAGGCGTTTTTTCGCGTCGTCGGGAAGGACTTCTTTCCGGTAGAGGAGGTGACAATAGGCTTGTACGTCCTTCCGTCCGACGCGTCCGCGGAGCTGGTGGAGCGACGCGAGCCCGAATTCGTCGGCCTCGTCGATGAGGATGGTGTTCGCCCGAAGGAAATTCACCCCGTTTTCCACGACCGTGGTCGAGAGGAGCACGTCGAAATCCCCGTGCTTGAATTCGAGGATGCGGTCTTCGAGTTCGGTTCCGGACATTTGTCCGTGAACGACGGCCATCTTCAGTTCGAGCGGCGCGCAGGCGGTTCGGATTTCTGCTTCTATTTTCGGAAGCGATTTCACCCGGTTGTGGAGCACGATGATTTGCCCCCCGCGATTCAGCTCCATTTCGACGGCATTGCGGACGAGATACTTGTCCCATCGGGAGACGCTCGTGACGATGGGTTTTTTTCTGGGCGGCGGAGTCGTGAGGAGCGATACTTTGCGAACTCCCGAAAGCGCGAGGTTGAGACTGCGCGGAATCGGGGTCGCGGAGAGCGAGAGGATGTCGACGTTTTCGCGGAACGCGGCGATTTTTTCCTTATCGAGCACGCCGAAACGGTGTTCTTCGTCGACGACGAGGAGTCCGAGATTGCGGAACCGGACGTCGGTCGACAGCAGGCGGTGGGTGCCGACGACGATGTCCACCGTGCCGTCGCGGAGACCCCCCAGGACGAGACGCTCCTCGGATTCTTTCGAAAAACGCGTCAGCACCGCGACCTTTACGCCGTACGGTTCGAAACGCTTGGTATGGGATTCGAAATGTTCGTTGGCGTGGACGACGAGGGGGGAAACGAACGCGAACTGTTTGCCACCCAGAATCGACCGGTATGCCGCGTTCATCGCGACTT
>JAUPLX010000055.1 GCA_030836665.1 Patescibacteria group bacterium | reverse complement strand
CGACGTTTGACATGTCGGTCATGCGGACGATTTGCTGGATGCGTTCCCCGGTGACTTCGAACACTTCGGGAGACGTGCGGGTAATGCGCGGACGGTCGTCGTGGTCGCGACGGTCCTTGAAGTCGTAGGTTTTTCGGTTTTCCGCTTCGGCAGGAAAAACGTCCAATTCGGTTTCCTGGAGGATTTTCCGCTTTCCTTCCGTGTTTTGGATGAGATAGTCCTTGAGTTCTTCGACGTTGATCATCGCTCCGGCCGAAATGGCCATGACGCGCTTTTTCGGCAATTCCTTTTTCGCTTGTTTGAGGAGTTCTTTAAGGTCTTCTGGGGAGACGACGTCGATCTTCGTCAATACGACCACTTCGTCCTTCTTCGCGATTTCCGAAGAGAAGGCTTCGAGTTCCTTGCGGATGTCGCGGTAATTTTGCCAAGCGGATTCGAGTTGGCTCGCGTCGAGAAGGTGGAGGAGGACCTCGGTACGTTCGATATGTTTGAGAAACCGGATACCGAGCCCCTTGCCTTCGGAAGCTCCCGGAATGAGCCCCGGAACGTCTTCGAGAACGAGGGCCTTTCCTTTGTGTTCCATGACGCCCAAATTCGGGATGAGCGTCGTGAACGGATAGTCCGCGATTTTCGGCCGTACGCACGTTACCGATTGGATGAAGGTGGACTTTCCGGCGTTCGGAAGCCCGATTATCCCGATATCCGCCACGAGCTTGAGTTCGAGCTTGACCTTGCGGACCTCCCCTACGTCGCCGAGTTCGGCGAACTTCGGAGCTTGGCGGGTGCTGGTGGGGAAGTGGGCGTTTCCGTAACCCCCGCGGCCTCCGACGCAGAGGATGATCATCTTTCCATCCTCGTCGAGGTCGGCGATGAGTTCGCCGGTGACGGCATCGGTAACGATGGTTCCTACCGGAACTTCAACGATGCGGGTTTCTCCGCTCGCCCCTTGCATTTCTTTCGTCGCCCCGGCTTGTCCGGCCTGGGCCGAGACGGTTTTGGTGTGACGGAAGTCGGAGAGGGTGTTTTCGTTGGGCGTCGCGAGAAGCACGACGTCCCCGCCCTTTCCGCCGTTTCCGCCGTAAGGACCCCCGTTCGGAACGTATTTTTCCCGTCTCCAGGAGACGCTCCCGTCCCCGCCCTTTCCGGCCTTGAAAGTAACGACTACTTCATCGATGAACACTGTAGTGCTGGGTTTAGTGGTAGTGGGACGGTTTTTCGTGAAAGGAAAGGCGCCGTCCGAAAAAAGAAAGGCGCTCTTCGCGCCGGATCGGCCGAATTCTACCCGGAGGGGGGCGATTTTCAAAATCGATTTGGCATTCCGGTCTTTTCCGATATATTTCCCCCGTTCTTTTTGAAGGAGCGCGGGTTTCCTATCCGACTCCGATACCTAACTCAACCACTATGGCAAAGGGAAAGCGCACCTACATGTCCTGCATCTCCACCGAGAGCGGAATCATGGGTTACATCACCACCGTCCAGAAGAAGAATTTCGCCGCCGGCGAAAAGCTCGAGCTCCGCAAGTACGACAAGAAACTTCGCAAGCACGTCGTTTTCAAGCTCAAGGAAACCAAACACTAGTCATTTGCCGTAAGGCATGGAAAACCCCCGGATATCCGGGGGTTTTCTTTCGGGTTCTTACTCAGGATTACGCCGCCCGTTCGAAGGCCGCGTCATTGGCCGCGGGTCCGGCGGAGAGGATTTCGGCGATACGCCCTTTATTCTCTTCTTCGAGTTTCGTGCATTCGGCCCGGTATTTTCCGATGCCGTCGGCGACGATGAGGTCCGCACGCAATGCCGCGAGCTGTCCGGCAGTGCCTTCGGAAAGGCGTCGCGATTCTTCGAGAAGTTTCGGAATCCGGCTTTGCGCGATGGCTTCGGCGACTTCTCCGCCACCGGAATATTGCGCGATCATTTCCTGGATGCGTTTCGTGAAGTCGAGATCATAGCGGTTCGGCTGCGATCCGAAGACTTCGTTCTTGAGCGTTTCGCTGGAGTGCATGTCGAGAGCCATTTTTTTATATTGAACGGGTATTAGGCTTCCATTTGTTTTTTGAGTTCTTCGATTCCCCGGTCCGTGCCTTTGGTGACGAGGCTCCGGTTATGGGCTTCGAGGTCGGCTTCGATTCGGGCGATGGCATCCGTAAGGAGGAGCCGCTTCTGTTCTTCTATCGACGCCCGGTTGTTCTTGATTCTCTGCGCCATCCGCGGCCAATCCGAAATTACCGCGACGCGGCGCTCGTCCGTAAGGCAGGCGAAGATCCGCTCGACTTCCGGACGGTCGTCCGGGTGGATCGCGGAGATTTCCATTAATCGGATAAGCTCGGTATTCGACATCGATAGGGGTCTGGATATTTTCGTCGTTTCGAGGCCTTTCGAACCTACTTCCTCATTCTACCATACGCTCCCGTACCTTGCCAATTTTTCCGCGAGAAACCCCCTTGACTCCTGGGGAATTCCCTTGGCGATTAAGTGCCGATTACGTGGAGCACTTCTTCCAGGCTGACTTCTCCGAGAACCGCTTTGAACAATGCGTCATCTCTCATGGAAATCATTCCGTCTCCGATTGCCTGGATTTCGAGTTGGGTTTTGGAAGCTCGGGAAAGGACGAGCTTTTCGAGGCCCTCCGTCATTTCGAGGACTTCGAAGAAACCGGTACGCCCCTTGTGCCCTTTCTTTCCGCATTTTTCGCATCCTTCCGGATTCACCCGGTAGAGGAGGAAATTTTCCTTGTCGTTAAGGTACCGTCCGATGCGGGCGACGATTTTGTCGCGCACCGGAATTTCCGGTTTGTACGAAATCTTGCAGTGCGGGCAGAGGGTGCGGGCGAGGCGTTGGGAAATGATGAGCTTGAGCGACGATATGACCAGAAGCGGGTCGATACCGAGATTCGTCAAGCGCTGCAGGGTGTTGACCGTGGAGTTCGCGTGGATGGTCGAGAATACGAGATGTCCCGTAATCGAGGCTTCTACGGCGAGATGCGCGGTTTCCGAGTCGCGGATTTCCCCGACCATCAGGATATCCGGATCTTGACGGAGGAGAGAACGGAGCCCTTCCGCGAACGAGAATCCGATTTGGCTGTTGATCTGGGTATGGTTGACCCCCGGTATCCGGTATTCGACCGGATCTTCGAGCGTGGAGATGTTGCGGTCGTGGGTATCGTACGACGAAAGCATCGAGTAGAGCGTGGTCGACTTACCGGAACCGGTCGGTCCGACAACGAGGATGAGACCGTAGCTCGATTTGAGGTACTGCTTGATTTTGACCATGTTCATCGGAAGCATGCCGATGGAACGGAGGTCGAGATTTTCGGCCTGTTTCTTTAAGAGGCGGACGACGATCTTTTCGCCGTAGATGGTCGGAATCGAACTGACGCGCATATCGACTTCCTTCTTCGTCATTTCGTCGATGAAATTGGCTTTTCCGTCCTGAGGAAGGCGCGTTTCGTCGATCTTCAATCCCGCGAGAATCTTGACGCGGGCCACGATGGGGGCTTTCTGTTCTTCTTCGGCCGTCGTAAGTTCTACGAAATGCCCGTCGATGCGCAGTCGTACGCGCATGCCGCTTTCCGTAGGCTCCAAGTGGACGTCCGATGCCCCCATGCGTACCGCTTGGGAAAATACGTCTTCGATGAAACGGACGCCGGAAAAGCTGGACGGCTCGGCCGGAATCTCCGTCGGCTTAGGGGCGGAGGAGGCCATCATGGCGTCCTGGTCGCCCGGCTTTCCGGTGCGGGATGTGAATGCTTCTACGAAACCCATTGCGGCGTGTTGAACGGTTACCGGGTCATTGTACAACATCCCGAAGTGCGGGGCAAAGATTTCGATTTGCTTTTTCCCTCCTCGATTTTATAATCCTCCGGAACTTTCTTTGGAGGTTCGATTTTTTATATCCTTCTTCCGGACCGCTCCGTAAGATGTAATCCATAGGCTATGCGGAAATACGAACTTATGATGATTGTCGATCCGACCATTTCGGACGACGAACGCGCCACCCTTCTTTCCGAAGTGAAGGCAGAACTTACCACCCACGGTTCCAGCGCCCTCACCGAGGACGTCATGGGAGCCAAGAAGCTCGCGTACAAGATCAACGCCTCCGAAATCGGATTCTACGTTCTGTTCCAGTTCGAATCCGACGGCCGCGCATTCAAGACCATCTCTTCCGAATTCAACCTTCGTAAGGCTATCTGGCGCTACATGTTCGTCCGTCTCGACGACTAATTCCCGCCGAAACCCCTTATGCGAACCATTAACAAGGTCATCCTCCTCGGAAACGTCACGAAGGACCCGTTCGTAAAAACGACGCAATGAGGCCGAAAGGTTGTCATCTTCACCGTCGCGACGAACCGATCGTTCAAGAACGCCCGCGGAGAATCCCTTTCCGAATCCGAATATTCGAATTGCATCTGCTGGGGAACCCTCGCCGACCAGACCGAAACCTACCTTTCCAAAGGCAAACTCGTCTACGTCGAAGGACACCTCAAGACCCGCACCATCGAACGCGATGACGGAAGCCGTCTCTATAAGACCGAAGTCGTCGTTACCAATCTCATTTTCCTCTCCAAGCGCGAAGACCTTCCCGAAACCGGCGATGACTTCTCCGACTTGGAAACCGTCGACCTCGACGACCGATTCTAATTTCCGATAACCGTATCACCATGTCTAAGACCGCATGCTCCCTCGAAGAGGCAGGTATCAAGAACGTCGATTACAAAGACGTCGAACTCCTCAAGAAGTACGTTACCAAGTTCAATAAGATCGTTCCGCGCCAGTATTCCGGCGTTTCCCTCAAGAACCAGAAGAAGGTTGCCCAGGCAATCAAGCGCGCCCGCTACATGGCGCTTCTTCCGTACGTTCTCGACCTGAAGAAAAAGATCGGAGAATAATTCCGTCGCGCATGTTCGAAAAAGGGGTGGGGAACCGCCCCTTTTCCTTTGCCTACGCGATTTTTTTGACTTTGCGTTTTGGCGTGCGTATAATGCCGCACGTATTACTTTTTCTCATCTCCTCCACGATGAACGCAGTAGCAAAAGCATCCTACGCCACCGTCGCCCTTCTTGCCAGCGCCGAGTCCGCTTTCGCCGCCATCAGCGCCGGAACCGACAAAGTGGAAACCACCCTCCAGGGTCGCAACGACAACCTCGAAACCGGTGTCCAGCGTATTATCGGATTCATTACGAATCTCCTCTACCTCATCGCCGTTTGTTACGCTCTCTACGGAGGCTTCCTCATCCTCACCTCGGCCGGTGACGAAGAAAAGGTGAAGAAGGGCAAGACCATTCTCCTTCACGGCGCTCTCGGTCTCCTTATCATCTTCCTCGCGAGCTCGATCGTCAGCTTCATCCTCCGTCTCGTTACCTCCGCGTAATCCCATCGGAAACCAAAAGGGCCCTTCGGGGCCCTTTTTCGTGCTTCCTGCTTGGAAAAATCCCGTTTTGTCCTAGAATGCGAGGGATTATTTTCACGAATCGAACATGCAAAAATACTACGCTCCCGGCGCAATCGAAAAGAAGTGGCAGGCCCGATGGTCAGCCGAGAAAACTTTCAAAACCGACAACCCTCCGTTTTCCGGCCCCGCGCCGAAGAAGGCCTACGTTTTGGATATGTTTCCCTATCCGTCGGGAGTCGGACTCCACGTCGGACATCCCAAGGGATATATCGCCACCGACGTCCTCGCGCGCCATCTGAAAAACAAAGGGTACAACGTTCTCCATCCGATGGGATGGGACGCTTTCGGACTGCCCGCGGAAAATTACGCCATCAAGACCGGCACCCATCCGCGGATTACCACGGAGAACAACATCGCCAACTACAAGCGCCAGCTCTCGATGCTCGGTTTCGCGTACGATTGGGATCGGGAAATCGACACCACCGATCCCGAGTATTACAAATGGACGCAGTGGATATTTTTAAAGCTCTTCGAACGCGGACTCGCTTTCGAGCAGGATCTGCCGATTAACTACTGTCCCAAGTGCAAGACTGGTCTCGCGAACGAGGAAGTGAAGGCCGATAACACCTGCGACCGTTGCGATACCCTCGTCGAACGCCGGAAACTCCGCCAATGGGTCCTCCGCATTACGGCGTATGCCGATCGGCTCCTCGCGGACGTCGACAAGCTCGCTTGGCCCGAGGGCATCAAGGAAATGCAGCGCAATTGGATTGGAAAATCCGAGGGCGTGGAATTTTCGATGAAGAAGGTGGGTGACGAATCCAAATCCCTCGCGGTGTACACCACCCGCGTAGACACGGTCTACGGGATGACCTATGCCGTCATCGCGGCTGACCATGCCGACGTGGGGCTTTGGATTACCGATTCCGAACGTGCCGCTTGTGAAGCGTACGTCGCCGCCTCGAAATCGAAGTCCGACGTGGAGCGTACCGAATCCAAAGAAAAGACGGGCGTATTCTCGGGCT
>JAUPLX010000054.1 GCA_030836665.1 Patescibacteria group bacterium | reverse complement strand
GGATACCGGGCGCGATAGGCTGATTGCCGATGCTATGCCATTCAAAAAAACCTCCATTTCACGGAGGTTTTTATGGGCGAGGGCGTTGCCCTCGCGAGTACGTCCTGGAAAGATCGACATGGAACGGAATTTATGCCGTCTTCGCGTCCCCTTTCAGCTGGTACATATTGCGACCCACGCGCTCTACGTATTTGCGATTCTGAAGGTTCATATAGATGGTCGAGGTCTTGACCTGACGGACCTTGAGAACCTTGGCAACGATGTCTTCGGTGGAAAGCGGCGCTTTCGCCTTGGCGAAAACGTCGATGATGACGTCGAGAACGGTGCCCGGCTTGTATCCCCATTCTTTGAGGACGTAGATGCCGCGTCCGATGAGTACGAATTCGTTATTTCGGATGAGTTCGTTGTGGATGGTGGCAACCTTCACGCTTTCTTGGAAGCGATCGGCGATGGCATTGGTAATCTCTACGAAATGCATCGGCTTCTTCGCCTTCTTCAGGACGTAGACGGCCTTATCCTTCAGGGTCGACGGATTGAGAATTTTCCATTTTTCGAGACCGACGTACTTCTCTTCGCCCTTCACGATGTCGGTAAAGACGTCGAGCGCGGAATCCACGAGAACGGCTTCGACCTTTCCGAACTGCGGGAAAAGGTTCATTTTCACCATTTCGTAGAGCGCGGTGTTTTCCATGATGTCGCCCTTTTTCTTGAGGATGCGGACGGCTTCCTTGTACGATTCCTGTACGAGCTTCTTCTGAACCTCGGGAAGCGCGAAATAGGTGCGGGTCCCAAGCTGGGGTTTGCTTTTTTGGATGTTGTAGTCGGACTGGAGGATGACTTCGATAATGCCGGAGTTGACTTCGCCCTGGATATCCGCCTGCTGGACGACCGCGGAAACGAGCTTATCGCGAATCAACAGTCCGCCATGAAGGGCGAGGACCCGGTTTCCGATGGTCTGAATGTCGTGGAGTCCGGTCGATTTGACGATGCGGCCGATCTTCCGAATGCCGACGTCCTCGATTTGTCGGACGCGTTCGCGGGTGATGGCGTAGGATTCTCCGATCGACTGCAAAGTCTCGCGCTCTCCATTGAGCCCGATTCGGCGGGAAATAACCGCCCTTTCCTTCTCGGTAAGGCCTGTGAGGACCGAGAGGAAACTCTGGTGGATCTCAGCGCTTTTGACCGCCATAATGGAGCGTTGGATGAAAAAGGTACTAAGTCCGTATAATTTTTTTAGTCGAAAAGTCAAGCGGAAAATGCGTCATTCCGCAAAAAATCTCCCTAAACCGGGAGACTCATGTTCTTCTTATCGGGGGATTCTTTGCCGATAATCGCGTCGTATTCCTCGAGCATCTCGGCCGTCGTCCGGTTGTTTTCGACGAAGGTCGTTTCGAAGAGTTCCCGCTTATGCTCGCGGTACGCGAGGGCTCCGCCAGCCATGACGAAGAGGTCGCCGACGAGCGAAAGGGCAGGACCGTTTCCGAGCGCGACGTCTTTCGTAAAGATCGAAAATCCGCGAATGACGTTCATCGTGGAAAAATCGAGGGCGAAGAGGCAAACCGAAGCGAAGAGGCAAATTGCGTAGTCGCTCATCGCGAGTCCGGAACGGGAGCGGATTTCCGATTTCGTGCGGTGGGAAAAAACGACGACGAATATCCCGAGGAGAATGAGGAGTTTGACATATCCGACGTATCCGAGGGAAAGGGAAAAGGCGGTTCCGGACATATCGGCCCCCACGGAAAACCAATTCATGAAAACGGCGAGTGCCGAGGATACCAATCCCACGACCACGACCCTTTGCGACCCTTTCAGATGAAAGAAGTTGAACGAAAGCCTGTCCACGAGGTTGCGGATGCGGTTTCGGAGCCGACGGTGCTTGGAGTTTTGGGAAAAATTCATAATCCGGAAAGAAAAACGCACGACTTATACCTCAAATGCCCGGAAAGTAAATCAGAGAATTCTTGACTTATGAGGGGTTCGTGGTTACATAGCAAGCACTAGAAACACGCTCCACGATGCGGAACTCCCCCCTTGAAAGCAATCGGGCATACGCCCTCCTGTCCACCGCTTGGCATATCGTCAAATCGGCATTTTCGAGCGTTTCGCTCATTCTTCGGTCGCTTTCGGGCAAAGCGGAAAAGCCGCTCCCTCCGAACCGCTTTTTCGAAGCGCTCCATTTCCTCTTCGTATCCGGCCCCCGCCACTACTGGAAACGCCCCACCGCCATCAGCGCGGGCCGGAGCGTATCCACCTTCCTCCATTTCGTGCTCGAGCGCGACCGGCGCTTCGTCGAAAAAACGAACGGGAAAGGATTCACGCTCATCGAGTTGATGGTCTCCATTTCGGTGGTTTCGCTCATTCTCGTCATGGGATTCCAAGCCTTCGCTCAAATCAGCGCGTTCCGGACGAACGTAAACGACCGCATCGACCTCTGACAGGACTTGTACTACAACATCGAACGCCTGGTAGGCATCGTCAAGGAAGGGGGGATCATCGACTACGAAGAATACTGGAACCGCGCGGCGGTCGGAACGGGCATAACGAACGGACACTACTCGTTGCCGACCGGGTTCGGAAATTACGGAAACGGCGGATCCGTCGGGATCGGGGGCAGTTTCGGTTCGGGCACGTATCTCTGCGCTTCGCCGTCCGGAGCGTTCATGGGGACGGGCGGGTGCCTCGTTTCTTCGAACGAAAATGCTACGAACATGTCCGGACCGCAGCGGTACGGACAATACGCGCTCCAATACTTCGATGCCAACGCCAATATGGACGATGACGGGGGCGACGAGGACGACGACGGGAAAATCACCGGCGACGAGGACGACGAAGACCTCGGGGCAGGACCTGCCGCATTTCCTTACGGGGCCGCGCTCAGGGAACTCTACCTCATAAAGAAGGGCGGAGTGGCTCCCGAGAGGCTCATCCTCCGCTGGAACGTCATTCCCGACCCCGATGCCCCGATGGGCTTCGGATGCTCGGTTTCCACCGATGGGATCGCCACCGGAAGCGGATGCCTATGACGGCTCGAAATGCTTCGGCTCACGGGCCGGGACTACGGGTTCTCCCATGCCCTTTGAGCGCCCGCGTCTCCGGAACGCTTCGATGGAAAGATCGACACCTGGGAGTGCCGAAACGACTTCTTCTGTGCCGGAAGCCAGAATACGCCGATAGGGACGGGAAGTTCCGTCGATTCGGGCATATCCGAATGGGTCAGCGTATTTCCCAACGACATCAACGTTTCCGACGTTTCGTTCTCGCCGTACCCGAACAAGGATTACCGGCTGGCATGGAAGGAGAACGACCCTTCCGTGCGAATCGCTCCGTACGTGCGCGTCAACCTGACGCTGGGCTTTTCGTGGAATCGAAGGAAAAGGCTCAATAACGGGTCGAATCCGCAGGCGCACGTCACGACGTCCGTTTCCCTTTCCGAATAACGCCCATGTCCCGCATCTCGCACGCCATACGATCAGACAAGAGGGGTTTCGCCATATTTTTAGCGATGGTCCTGACCATCATCATCGTACTGATGGGGGTATACCTGATCGAAAAACTCGTGCCGGCGGGACGGAACGTCAAAGGGATAGAACACGGGAACGTGGCGTACTACAAAGCGTCGAGCGCCATCGAGGAAGCGCTCATGAGCCTGTCGGGAAGCAATCCCGGAATGGAAACCTGATCGACGCTCGGCGGACTCTCGAGTTCGGGATACCTGCTTACGACCGTGGGAAGCGGAACCGTCATACCGAAACCGGGACTCGGAAACAGCGAATACGCCCCCGATTGGAACGTAATCGCCCCCGGAAAGCCCATTCAAATGAAACTGCCTGCCGGGTATAAGCCGACCGGTCTCGGACTCGAATTTCGGGTCCCCGATTTGAACCGCGACGGATTGACCGGAGACAATACCGGCGGCGAGACGCTCTCTTGAGGAACGGCCCAAACGATCAACTGGGCCATTACCGGCTCGGGGGATACCTTGGTAGCGGCGTCTTCGCAAACGTTCACCGCCGACCAAATCAACGCCCCTTCCAGCTTCACTCTCCTGGGGATGACGGGATCGAACCTTTCGGAAGTGGGGATGACCGCGGAAACCTTCGAGGGCGGAAACTGTTCCGGGACCGTGCGCTGTTCACTAAAGATTTCCCTCATCCGAACGCTCCAAACGAGCGGAGGGAATCCGGTTCCCTATCTGGAATACCGGATAACCTCACCGACCGCTGCCGGTCCGATTCCCCAACAGTGGACCCGCATCGTCGCGGAGGGGTATTCCCGATGATTCAAACAGTCCCGAGTCCGCAACGTCGAACAGACGACGGTCAACGAAGCGCTCGACTTCACCGTATTCCAATAATGCGGGAGTTCGTAGCGGGCGAGTCCGAGGATGGACAGCGTCTCGACAAATTCTTGAAAAAGCTCCTCCCGGGAGCCCCCCTTTCGCTGATCTACAAGCTCGGGAGAACCAATCGGGCGAAGGTGGACGGGAAAAAACGCGAAAACGACTACAGGCTCGCAGCGGGAGAGACGGTAAAAATATTTCTCTCGGATGACGAATTCGGGGAATTCGGACGGAATTGGGAAGCGGGGGGAATCGCAAACGAAAGCGGAAAATCCGGAAGCGTGCCGTCGAACCCGGAGAAAACGGCCAAGTTCCGCCTGACGAAAGACCGAATCCTTTTCGAAGACGGTTGGGTCCTTGCGGTCAATAAGCCCGCATGACTGAACGTCCACCCCGGAGACCACAAGAGCGACGAAAATTCGCTCATCGAAGCCGTTTCCGATTATCTCGAAGGGAAGTTGGACACGCTGACCTTCCGTCCTTCGCTCGTCCACCGCATCGACCGCGATACCTCCGGAGTCATTCTCATAGCGAAAACGAAGCGGTCGCTCGACCGACTCCTCTCAGCCCTGCAAAACGACAAGATGGACAAAACCTACGCCACGATCGTCACGAACGTTCCAGAGTTGCCGAGGGGATCGATTCGAAAAAAACTCCTGCGCGTCGAAAACGCGAAGAACGAGGCGAAGGTCCGCGTCGACGAATCCGGATTGCCCGCCGTGACGCACTACGAAACCCTCAAATCCAAGATCGCCGGAAAATACGCGCTCCTCCAGTGTCGCATCGAGACGGGACGCACGCACCAAATCCGCGTTCACCTCGCTTCTATCGGAACCCCGGTTCTCGGAGATCGCGCCTATGGCGAAGTTGGCGAAAATTCGTTCGCCAAGAGGAAGTTCGGAATTTCGCGCCAACTGCTCCATGCGTGGAAACTGGAATTTCCGCATCCGGAAACGGGGGAACGCATCCGCGTCGAAGCGCCGCTCGAACCCGATATGGAGGAACTTCTGAAAGGGTAAGGAACGAAAAAAGGCGCATCCTATGGAAACCTGTTTTTGGAGAATGGTTTCCTCCGAATGCGCCTTTTTTCGTTTCCGTATCGGAATGCCGGAGACTACGGGCTCCGAACGCTCTGCGCGTTGGACGCTTTGTATATCGATTGTCCGAGCGGATTCATGATCTTTTTGAGCGAATCGCGGAGCAAAACGTAATCTTCGAGAACGAAGAGCGAGACGACGTGGGAGGCGTAGGTCCTCTCGAATTCGTTATACGCCACCATCGACTGGGGAAACACTTCCCGGGTGTGGGCGATTTCCCGGTCTATCGAACCGAACGCGTTCCCGACCTTGGAAACCCTTTCTTCAGCGTTTATCTGAGGTCCGCCGCCTTCCGAGGGGGCCTCGGCGCGCTTTTCTTCCATCCGCTTCTGTTCGGCGGAAATGAATTCCGAGAGGCGTCATTGGGTATTGAATTTCAGATACTGGAGATAGTGGCGGTAATTGCAGTATTCGTAGGTGGATTGGCGGAGGAGGTCTTTTTTCATCATGATGTTGTTTTTTCCCTCGGTCGCGGTACGGTCGGCGCACTTGCGCTTGCGCATTTCCTGGCGTAACAGTTTCGTCTGTTCCTCGACCCTTTTGGCGGTATTGCCGTTGTCGGCTTTTTCGCCCTTGATCGTCCGAAGGAGCCGTTCGTGAGTGCGAATCTTGAAATTGATTTGGGCGCAGGCGAAAATCCCGTTCATGCGCTCTTTATAAGTTTCGCTCGCGAGAGCAATGTCGCTTCCGAAAGAGAAGGGGTCGTCACCGGAAATGTCCGACAATATTTCCCCGATTCCGGAAACGTCGCCACCGACGGATTTTACGCCCTCGCGGTACTGCTTGTCCGCGTTCTTGCTGCCGATTTTCGGATAGATGAGGTCTTTGGCCTGGATCACCGATCCGTTCGCGGGATTCCAGGCTTTCTTACAGACGTCTTCGACGTTCTTTCGGTAGCTTTCCTCGTACGACCAAAGCTTGCGGTCGGAACCTTCCGCCGGAGCTTCTTCGGCACGTGAAACGGAAACGCCCTGGAAAACGATGAGTGTTGCCAGGACTGCGGAGAACGTGATTCGAAAAAGGGATTTGGACATATGCGACAATTTAGACAGCACCGATTCGATAGATGATTTCCTTTTCTACGAACTCGCGTTCGCGGCCGTATTTGAGACGGGAAAGTTCCCGATACGCCGAAGCGAGCTTCTTATTGCCCTGTTCGAGGTACGGATTGACCGGCGTGACGCTGAAGGCCGGAGTGGGTTGCCCATCGACCATGAGCTTCATTACGCCCTTGAATTTGTCCATGTTGATAAGGTCGCGGTCCGAGAAATTCGGCGCGAACTGTTTCGCGAGGAATTCGGCGTCTTCGGGGCCGACTTTGTACGAGAGGAGCGTTCCCACGTTGCCGAAGATGGCGTCCTTGAGATTGACGTCGGATTTGGTCAGCGCGTCGGATTTATGGAGCTGTCCGAGATACTGGTGCGCGACGATGAGTCCCAAACGGTATTTCCGGGCTTCCGAAAGAATGGATTCGATGGAGTCGGTGACGTAGTTTTGGAACTCGTCGACGTAGAGGAAAAAATCCTGGCGGTCGGCCTTGTCGATGGATTGGCGGCGCATGGCGGAAACCTGCACTTTCGACACCATGATCATACCGAGGAGCTTGGAGTTGAAGTCCCCGAGCACGCCCTTGGAAAGATTCACGAACAGGATCTTCTTCTTTTGCATGACGTCGTACACGTCGAACGAGCTCTTGGTCTGCCCGATGATGTTGCGCATCATCGAGTTCGTAATGAACCCGCCGAACTTCGCCTGGAAATACGGAATGATTTCGGCCTTTTCCCGATCGCCCATCTTGGCGTACGTGAAATCCCACCAGGCTTTTACGATGGGGTCCTTGAGGGTGCGGCGGCGTTCTTTCTGAAAATCGTCGTCGGTAAAGAGACGGACGATGTCGGTAAGCGCGGAGCCCCCCGGATAGTCCATGAGGGTCAGAACGCCGTTTCGGAAGTAATCTTGGATGCGGGGACCGAAAATTTCGTTACCGAAGAGCTTGATCATCATGTTCATCGCGTCTTGGGCGACCATCTGTTTTTCATCCGGAGTAGAGGCCTCGAGAAGGTTCAGTCCCATCGGGCGCGAAAGGTCCGCCGGATCGAAGTAGATGACGTCGTCGGCGCGGTCGCGCGGAACGAACGGCAAGAGATCCGCGGCGAGATCGCCGTGGGGGTCCATGACGCAGATTCCGTTACCCTGGCTGATGTCTTGGCGCGCCAATACCTGGATAACGCTCGATTTACCCGTACCGGTCTGACCGATAACGTAGAAGTGTCGGAACCGGTCTTCGGTCTTGATGCGGATTTCCCGCTGGACTCCGCGGTAATTGTTGTATCCGATGAGCGTGCCTTCGGTCGGGATGTTGACCGGCGATTTCACGATCTTGAAATTCTGCCAGCGGATTTCGGGAGAGGTATCGTACTTGGAATGCGGGAAATGGAAGAGCGACGCGACCTCTTCGATGGAGAGAATCTGTTTCTGTCCGAACCATTTCCGAGGAAAATACCGGAATATGTACGAACGGAAAAACTTATCGGCATCGTGGGCCTTATGGGCTTCGAACCCGTTGTACGAAGGTCCGGAAAATTGCGAAAACGCCGCGACGATGTTGTCCAACTCCGCTTTCGCCAATACGCTGTCGCGGGCCGTTACCACGATGCGGACGACCGTTTCGAACGCGGTTTTCTTGGCCTTTTCCCGGACGAGTTCCTTACTCTCGGACGGGTCGTCTTTCTGATGGGAAGCGTCTTTTTCGTCGTGCGAAACGAAAAATATCGAAAACAGCGAGGAAAATATCCCGGCGAGGAATCCGTGGTGGTGCGAGGCGATATGGTCGGCCTTTTGGAAAGCCTTGCGTTGCCAATCGTCGGCAATGGGGCGCACGAGTACCTGAATGACTGCCGATTCGTCTTCGGCAAGCTTTCCGAGCACGCCGGTAATCGTGTTGATCGGGTCCGATTCGAGCTTTTGGTGCGTACGGATGGGGAGGAACGAGTGTTCGCGGAGAACCATCTCGGCGCCTGCCGCGACTTTACGCGAACGGAAGACGTTCGGTTCGGGAACCTCCTCGACCACCGCGTCGGGATAGAAGCCCGTAATCTGCTTTTCGATGAGGACGCGGGCTTTTTTCGGAACCGCTACGTAGAAAAATATTTCGCCGTCTTGGGCGAGATATTCGAAAGATATGCCGTCCGCTCCGAAAACCTTCTCCCGAAGTCCGCCCTCCGACAGGCTTCGGAGCGACGCGAGAAACTGCTCCATAATCCCCGTCCATTCCTTAAAATCGCGGACGGTCTCTTTTTTTTCGTCGAGATCGCTATCCTTCCGGGGCAGCATGACGCGGAAAAAGACCGTCTCGAGCGAACGGCGGAAAGAAACTTTTCGGTATGTCCAAAAGGCCCCGTATGCAAAAAGGACGAGGGAAAGTGCGGAAATGACGATCGCGACTTCTGGGGACATTCGAAAAAAGGGTTCGTTCTCCCTTTATTG
>JAUPLX010000053.1 GCA_030836665.1 Patescibacteria group bacterium | reverse complement strand
CGCGGATGCGGGCGTCGATGCGGGATTTGTCCCCGGCTCCGCCGACGATGGTGGTATCCCCCTTGGTCGCGGTGACGGTCTTGGCACGGCCGAGATGTTCGACCGACGCGTGTTCGAGCTTGTAACCGAGTTCTTCGGTGATGACGGTGGCTCAGGTGAGGACGGCGAGATCCTTGAGCATTTCCTTCTTTCGGTCTCCGAAGCCCGGGGCCTTGACCGCGAGGACGTTCAATACGCCCTTGAGCTTGTTAAGGATGATGCCCGCGAGCGCGTCGCCGTCGACGTCGTCGGCGATGATGACGAGTTCGCGTTTGCCGGTGGAAGCGAGCTGTTCGAGAACCGGAAGAATGTCCTTCAGCGAGGAAATCTTCTTGTCGGTAATGAGGATGTGGGCGTCGGTAACGCGCGATTCCATCTTTTCGCCGTCGGTCACCATGTAGGGCGAAACGTAGCCGTTGTCGAATTTCATTCCTTCCGTCACTTCGACTTCGAGGCCGAAGGTCTGGCCTTCTTCGACGGTGATGACTCCGTCCTTGCCGACTTTGTCCATCGCGTCGGAAATGATCGCGCCCACTTCGGCATCCTGTGCCGAGATGGTGGCTACCTGGGCGATTTCATCCTTAGTGGAGATGTTTTTGGCGTTCTTCGCGAGTTCGGCGGCAACGAGCGCTCCGGCCTTCTTCATGCCGTTTTTCAGCTCGATGGCGTTGATGCCCGAGCGGATTTCGCGGAGCCCTTCCTTGGCCATGGCGTAGGTGAGGAGGGTTGCGGTGGTCGTTCCGTCTCCGGCGGCGTCGTTCGTGCGGGACGCGGCTTCTTTGACGAGTTCGGCACCCATGTTCTCGATCTTGTCTTCGAGTTCGATTTCCTTCGCGATGGTAACGCCGTCGTTGGTGACCTGGGGCGCGCCGTACCCGCGGGAAAACACCACGTTACGACCCTTGGGGCCGATGGTGGCGGTAACGGTTTTGGCGACCTTTTCCATTCCCGAGAACATCTGGAAACGGGCTTCGTCGCCGAAGTGGATCTGCTTTGCTGACATAGGGAAAAGACGTGAGGAAAATACTCTGGCGGAAAACGTCCGGCCTTATTCGAGCGAAAACGGAATGGCCTTCACTTCGTACGTGCGGTTCGAAAGGTTTTGCGTTTTCAGAACCGGCGAAGAAGAAGCCGCGAGTTCGCTCGTGGTAACGATGTAGAACCCTCCGTTATACCGGATCGAGACGATATGGTCGGGATTGAGGTACACGGTCTGTCCGGTCGTAAGGACGAACGGGAAAAATTCCGCCATGGGGATGGGATTAGGAAACTTTCGCGAGCACGTAATCGAACGCGACGATGCGGTACTTCGTTCCGTCGACTTCGACTTCGTCGCCGGAATACTGTCCCGAAAGGACCCTATCGCCCGGTTTGAGATCGATGGTAACGGAATTTCCGTCCTTGTCACGTTTGCCGGGACCTACGGCCACGACCTCGTAGAGATTCGGACGCTCCTTGTTGCCCGTTTGGGGAAGGAGGATGCCGCCCTTGGTGACGTTTTCGGGTTCGACCCCTTTGAGGAGGACCCGGTCGGAAAGAGGCTGGATCTGCATAAAAGGAAAATGGGAAATAAGAAACGCCAATCGTCGAACCGATTTAGCAAGCACATTATACACGTGCTAATTTTTGAGTCAAAATCTTTTTCACGAAATGTGCGCGAACGTGGGAGAAAAAGTTTGACAACTCGTTTTTTGTAGATATAAAAGTTTTCGTTCCTGGGATTCGCGCCGGAAGGTAGCGAGTTTCGGAACATCCTTTCAACCAGAAGAGGAGTACGCGACACATGAAGATTTTCCACGATTCCGGCGGCGCCTTCGCCAGCAAACATTCCGAGCTCACTGCCATCGCCTTCGCCGGCCAGGCCAGCGGCGCCACGTAACGACCGCCGCCGCGCAACGCCTCGAAAAACCGAAAGACGAACGGAAAACACGGAGGTACGCATGCAGCACTTCCATATCCGGCCACGACGAACGCCCTGGCTGACCATGCCTGGGGCGGGCGCAAATCCTTAGGACTGGCCACCTGAGGTAAACCCCCGTACGACTGAGTCGCCGGGGGTTTTTCTTTTGACAACCCCTCTCGCGTAGGTATAAAACTCTCCGCCAGTCCGGAGCGCCTCCAAAACGCGAAGGCATGGGGAAGTTTTCAAAAACCAAGACGAAAGGAGTTCGAACCATGCGACATGATCCGAGTTGGGCCCATGCCGGCAAGATTCCCGTCCAGGG
The DNA here is from genome assembly GCA_030836665.1 of Patescibacteria group bacterium. GTDB lineage: Bacteria > Patescibacteriota > Gracilibacteria > BD1-5 > UBA2023 > JANJWP01. Next base: position 7,551 of record JAUPLX010000053.1, on the reverse strand, counting down.
CATCCCTCTCGCTGACAAGTTTCCGAAGCCGCGACCGGGCATCGGCTTGGCCATTCCGATGAAGCCCGGCATCTGACCCCCGGCCGCCTGAACGAAACCGAAGTTCGATCATAAGGAGGAACGCTTCGCCAAAACCCGCAAGTCAGTTCTCTAAAAATTCGGCAAACCGCGATTCGCCGGCCTAAAAGAATTGGCCATCCGCCGCTTCGGAAGTCCCGACACCCCGTCGGAAAACGCCGTATCCGAAGCGTACACCGCAAGAATCGCGTGAGTTTCGGCTCCAAACCGAAAAACCAAATCGGTCCACACCCCACGGGTGACTGGGCGGCGAACCGTGAGCTTCTTCGCGGATTCCTCAGGGAATCCCAAGTATGCGAAAAGGTCGCCAATACCGCCTAACGGCAAGCGTCGGCTTTCTCCGACGTCAGTCCCCGACCCGCTCATTGCCGGTCGGGGACTTTCCTTTTTTTTAAAAATCGTGACCGCCGTCCTTCGCGAATCGGGCTTTCCGTTTGCCAAAACGCCCATTCTTCCTATAATCCGCGCGATTTTCCATTATCCAATCCCTATGTCCAAAGAAACCCCTACGGGGCTCGGCACTCGTCTCGCGGTCGTCGGCGTTCTCGCCATTTCTTGCCTTGCCTACGCATTCCCTTGGAAATCGTACGGTATTCCGATGCCGTTTGAAAACGGCGAATACAAGCTCGGTCTCGATCTTCACGGAGGCGTCGAGCTCGACTACAAGATCGATCTCGAAGAGGCGAAAAAGAAGGGCGGCGACTATAACGAAAAGAACGTCGTCGAAGGCCTCAAATCCATCGTGGAAAAGCGCGTAAACTCGCTCGGAACCGCCGAACCGACCATCCAGACCGCTTCCTACGGCGGCGAATCCCATATCGTCGTGCAGATTCCGACCCAGAATTTCGCCGGAGAAGACCTCACCGAAGAACAGAAACAGGCGAAAAACTCCGAATACATCGCCAAGGCGAAGGAAACCATCGGAAAGGTCGTCCGCCTCGAATTCAAGGAGAAGAAGGCTTCCATCACCGATGCCGACCGCGCGGAACGCAAGGCCATCGCCGAAGCGGCCGCGAAAGAAGCCGCTTCGGCCAAGGATTTCGCGGTAATCGGAAAAAAATACCGCGACGGGTACGAAAACGTCGAATACGCCGCAGGATCGGGAACCGTCGGCGAACTTCCGCTCCAGTTCGCTTTCACCGGCGTCGAAAACGTTGCCGAGACTCAGGTCACCGACGCTTTCGCGTCGCAAAAATCGGGCAGTCTCACGCTCGGGGAAGACGGCAAGGTGGCTCCGGTCGCCGGCGCCGCCGGTTTCTCGGTCGTCCGCGTATCCAAAGTATCCGGCACCGGCACCGGAACGGTCTTCGAATACGAAGGGATTTTCGTAGACGAACGTCCGTCCGAATGGACGCTCGCCAAAACCGTCGACGGGAAGGCTCTCGACGAACGCTACCTCATGAACGCTTCCGTAAGCTTCAACCAGGGATTCCAGCCGCAAATCGAACTCCTCTTCAATAACGACGGGGCGAAGATTTTCGGCGAACTCACCAAGCGCATGGTCGGACAGCAGCTCGCCATCTTCGTCGGAGGACAGATGCTTACCGATCCGGTCGTCCAGACGACCATCTCGGACGGAAAGGCCGTCATCACGGGCAACTACACTCCGGAAAGCGCCAAGCAGCTCGCCAACGATATCAATACCGGTATCGTTCCGGCTCCGATCTACCTCACGAGCGAACGCGCGATCGACGCGAAAATCGGCGGAGATTCCCTGAACGTCATCGTCAACGCGGGACTCATCGGGCTTCTCGCCATCGTCGTTTTCCTCGTTGCCATTTACCGCGTATCCGGACTCCTCGCCGGACTCGCCCTCGTCATCTACGGAATCATCCTTCTCGCTCTCGTAAAGGCCTTCGGCATCGTCATGACGCTCGCCTCCATCGCGGGCATCATTCTTTCCATCGGTCTCGCCATCGATGCGAACGTCCTCATCTTCGAACGTACGAAGGAAGCGCTTCGCGAAGGCGCGGACCTCGGGCGCGCCATCGTTTCGGGATTCGAAAAATCCTGGACCGCCATCTGGGACTCCCACGTAACTTCGCTCACGTCGGCGATCATCCTCTGGATTTTCGGAATCTCCCTCATCAAGGGTTTCGGTCTCATGCTCGGGCTCGGTATCGTCCTTTCGCTTTTCACCGCGATGTGGGTATCCCGCATTCTGATCCTCTTCTTCGGACAGTCGTACGAAGGCCGGGCAGACAAGTTCATCGGATTGAAGAAATAGTTTCCACGGCATCTTAAAAACCGCCCCTTACCGGGGCGGTTTTCCGTTCCGGAAGAATATCTCCGGTTTTCCTTGCCCGTGCGAACGCTTACCGTATACTCGCCCCATGATCGGCTTTTTCGACTCCGGCATCGGCGGGCTCTGCGTCCTCTCCGAATTCCGCAAACGCTTTCCCACGTTCGATTTTTCCTACTACGGCGACCGGGTCAACTGCCCGTACGGCGACAAGGAAGACGAAGAAATCGTCGACCTCACCGAAAAGGGGGTCGAACGGCTTTTTGACGAAGGGGCCGAAGTCGTCATATTGGCCTGCAATACGGCGACCGTCCATTCCATCCGCTATCTGCAGCAGGTGCGTTTTCCGGACAAGAAGATTCTCGGGGTCACCATTCCCGGGGCGGAGAAGATCGTGGAATCGGGATATCGCCACGTCGGCGTTCTCGCTACCGAGGGCACCGTTCGGATTCGGGCCTACAAAGAACGGGTACATATCTTGGACGATTCGGTTTCGGTACACGAAGTCGCGGCTCCGGAACTCGTCCCCCTCATCGAGCAGGGTATCGTCAAGGGCGATTCGGTCCGACGGGCGCTCTTGCCGAAACTCGCGGAATTTCGGAATATCGAAGCGCTCGTGCTCGGATGTACCCACTATCCCCTCGTGCGTACCGAAATCGAAGCGCTGCTCCCCGGAATCACCATCGTCGACCCCGGGTTCGAAGCGGCCGCGAAATTCGCCGCGTATCTCGAACGGCATCCGGAAATCGAGGGAAAGATTACGAAAAACGGTACGCTGCGGCTCTCGTTCTCGTGAGACGACCGACTTCCGGAAGGAGTTTCGTTTCCGGAAATCCGGTAAATCGAATACGAAAAACGGGCCATCGGGCCCGTTTTTTATACGCTCCAATCCTTATGGCGGTATTCCTTGACCTTATCGTCGACCTGGGCGCGGTCGTACATCTTGAGCAGATAATCGAATTCCACGCGCGCCGGGGTCGGATAGTGCCGCCCGTAGAGGGCGTAAAACTCCGGGGAAAACGCGTCGAGCGTAGAGAAGCGCACGCCCCCGTTCGAAGTGACGAGAGGAAGGAGGAACCCGTGTTCTTCGGCCCAATGGACGTCAATGAAACGCTCTTTCGGAGATTTATTCGCCGAAACGTCCGAAGAAAGCGTCGGCTTACGCACGGAACGGGAAATTTTCGGCGGAAAAAACAATCGGGAAAGGATGGCTTTTTCGGACATGCCGGTAGCGGGGGCAAGAAAGAGCCGGATGAAAAATTTGAGATTCTTGATATCGAAACCCTTCATTTTCCGCGCGGAGGCCGTAAGAAGCTTTTTAAAATCGTAAAACTCGCTGGTCCGGTATCCTCCTTCCATTCCGCCGACGTACTGAAACTGCATCTCGATGATGCCGGTCGTCTTCGATCCGCCGTTCTTGCCTCCGCGCATGGATACCCGGCCCGTAATGTCGCCGTTCGCGATATCTTCGTCGGTCGAAGCCTTGAGATGGGAAACCGCCGCTACGTGGACGCCGCGATTGTCGCGAAGGTCTTCGAGATCGACGAGATCGCCCTTTTGGTCGTATTCGCACTTTTCGAAGACGTGGTTCGCGAAGAATTCGACGGCGTTCGCGATATGGGCCTTATCCGGATTTTCGGTTTCGAAACGGAGACCGAGGAGGTCTTTGAGCGAATCGATATTGGTATATTTGCGGTTGAACGCCATCTTCAGGAGGATCTTGAAGAAGTTCTTTTCCCGCATATGAAGAATTCCTTGGAAAAACTTCTGGGAACGTTTGGCACTCGTGGGAACGTAGGAAATGAGGAACTTTCCCTCGCCCAAATCCTTGAGCGTCACGCCGGGATGGGAGCGGATCTTTTCAAGTACGAGATGCGCTTCTTGGTCGAGCTTCTTATAGCGGTCGTTGGAAAGCACGTCGTGCACGTCGTCCATGGCCCGCACGACGGCGCATTCGATGACCATTCCGTACCCGTTACGACGGGATCCCGGCTTGAGCGAATCGACGTGCGAGACGAATTCTTCGACCGTAGCGAATTTTCTGGAGAGCTGGGTTTCTTTTGGGGTAATGCCCAATAAATCCAAAAAATCGAGCGCGAGACGGTAGGTGCGGTTGATGGTTTCCACCGCTTCCCTTTCGGAAAGTCGGTGCCCCTTGGAATTTACGAGTAACGAAAGGACGATCTTTCGGATTTCTTCCGTCGTCATGCTTTCGCTCGAAAGGAGGTCCATTTCGGTCAGTTCGGAAAACAGCCGCGATTCCCCATGGACCGCCTGATAGGAGGAAAAATCGTGGATGTCGTGTTTTCGGAGAACTTCGGCAAGGTCGACCTTAACTCCCGAGGCGACGATTTCCGCGACGGATTTCGGGGCGACGGTTTCGGAAAGGACGCTGAAAACGCGGTCGCGGCTTTTTTTCGAAATCGTCGTGAGGAAGGACGAAGAGAGGCGTGCGAGAGTGAAATGATCTTTTTTCTCATCATGGAGATGCGCGCCCGAATACCGCTTTACCGGAACTGGCGGATACTCGCCACCAAGGACGAAACGTTCGTCCCAATTCCTATCCGCCTTGGTCGGATTTTTGGAATGGGGCGCATTCGACACGTGGATGGGCGACTTTTTTTCGGACACGGGTTTGGGAAAACGGTTTCGGTCGGATATATTAGACCGCAATATTCGGAGAACTTCCTTATTTTACCCTAATTTTGGAAAAAGTGAAGAAAAGCCCGTCCATTCTCTTTTACGGAAAGGCCCGCGTCGGCGAGGCGGTCGTCGCCCTAGCGAAGACGCTCGGCATCCGAATCGAACAGAAGGACGACTCGGATTCCGAATTCGACGCCTCGGAATACGACGCCGTCATTCCTACTCCGGGCGTTCCTCCGACCAACCGGGCGCATTCCGGAGACAACGTCCTCTCGGAGCTCGATTTCGCGTACCGGTATTTGCCGAAGGGATTCAAGATCGTTTCGGTAACCGGCACGGACGGAAAATCGACTACGGCGTGGATACTGTTCGAACTTTTCCGTCGCGAATACGGCGATGAAAAGGCTTTCCTTTCGGGAAACTTCGAAATCCCCTTCTCCGAAACCGTCCGACGAATCCGCGAAAAAGGCCTGAAACGCGGCGTCATCGTAGTGGAATGTTCGAGTTTCATGCTCCACGACGTCGGGTCGGCACGTTCGCTCGCGGCGCTCGAAAAGCTTCCCGAATGAGAGCGCGGGGGCGGTTTCAAAACCGACCATTCGATCTTCACCAATCTCGAATCCGACCATCTCAATTGGCACTCCGATTTGGCGGAGTACCTCCGCGACAAACTCGCCTTGGCCCGCCTCACCACCGGCACTGCCGCCGTAAACGCGCAAATCCCCTTGCGCGCCGCTTCGTGGGGCGTGAAATTCGAAACCCTGCCGCAAATGCGGTTTTTCGGCTCGGTCGAAGCGAATACAAAGACGTTCGAAGGCGAGAATGGCGGGGAAGATGCGACAAAGCTCCGCGATCGGACCGACGGACGGGATATCGTCGTAACGGGGCGAAAGAAATACCGTCTCGACGAGACGCGTTTTTCCGGCCTTCACAATGCGCTCAACGTGCTTTCCGTCGCCGTGGTGGCCAATGCCATGAAAATCTGTTCCAAGCGCACCAGGGCCTATTTGCGGGAGATTGGCGGACTTCCCCACCGGCTCGAATTCATTACCGAAAAAAGCGGCGTACGGTACGTGGACGATTCCAAATCCACTTCCTGCCAAAGCCTCAAAGCCGCGCTCGGGGCTTTCGAAGCGAAAAAAGTTCGTCTCATCGCCGGAGGATCGGACAAGGGCGATCCGTTCGAAGGCCTCGCGGAACCCTTGCGCGAAAAAGTCGCGTTCGCCGCGCTCATCGGAGCCACTGCCGGACGGCTCGCGGACATTTGCGAAAAATCGGGAGTTCCGCACCGCGTATGCGACGGCATGGACGATGCGGTAAGCGCCGTATCCGAAGGGGCGAAGAAGGGCGATACCGTGCTCCTCTCCCCCGGGTGCGCGAGTTTCGGACTCTTCAAGGACTATCTCGACCGGGCGAACAAGTTCCGGGAGGCGGTAATGGAGCAATAACCTGAATTCCATGTCCGTTCCCAACCTCTCCTCTTTCCTTACGGCGCTCTGCGAACTTGAAAAATTCAAGTTCGTCGACCGTACCATGCCGCTCGGAAACGGCCGGCACGAAAACGACGCGGAACATTCGTGGAACCTCGCCATGTGGGCGTTCCTCCTCGCGCCGGAATATCCGCAACTGGACGCGTGAAAATGCGTGGAGTACGCCCTCATCCACGATCTCGGCGAGCTCTACGCCGGGGATACCTACATTTATGACGAAGAAGCCGTGGCGACCAAGGCCGAACGCGAGCGAGAAAGTATGGAACGATTCCTATCCCACTTGCCGATGAACGCGCGCGGACGGATGGAAACGCTCTACCACGACTACGAAACCAAGGTCGACGACGAGGCGAAATTCGTCTACGAGCTCGATAAGATCCAGCCGGTCCTCCTTATCGGCTCGCTCGATACGAAGGCCTGGAAGGATTACGGGATTACGAAGAAGAAACTTCTCGATATCAAAATTCCGAAATTCTCCGGAAAGTTCGGATTGGAAAAATTCCTTACCGACTACGTGGACGCCGCTGAGGAAAAGGGCATGTTTCCCGAAACATAGAAAACCCCCGGATTCACCTGGGGGTTTTCCAACGCTGAAGGCTACTTTAGGCAACCATCTTCGCGCGGTATTCGGCATCGTTGGCGGCCAATTTCATAGAATTGATCTTGGCGTCGAGGACGCTCGCGACCTTGCTCAGCTTGTTCACGGTTTCGAACGCCCCGGGAACCGACCTGTCCGCTTGGGCTTTGTAGTAGGCGAGATTGTCGGATACGAGACTCCGTTCTCCGTGAAGCTTGACGATTTCGAGCTTAGTCGCGACGAGGTTCGCTTCGAGGGCGAAACTCGGGTCGTTCGCGGCGGCTGCCTGACTGCGGTAGTAGCTGATCTGTTCGGAGAGGCTCTTTTTCTCAAGACTCGCCCGAATCGAGGCGGCCTGTTCGCGGTCGTTCACGCGGGAGGCGAAATCGATGACCAAAGCGTCCACGCGTTCGGTAACCTTTCGGGATATCTCCCCCACCGGTACGACTTTTTCACCGGGGAAAGCCGTGATTTCCGCAGAAGGGCGTTCGGCGGAGACTTTCTTCATGACGGAAGTCTCG
>JAUPLX010000052.1 GCA_030836665.1 Patescibacteria group bacterium | reverse complement strand
GCGGCGTTCGATTCTCCGGTCATATCCGTCCCGTCGGTACGGACCGCCGGACACGTCGTACGCGGAGGCGAACATCTCGCGAAAGCGGCGAAAACGTTCGGCGACGTATGGAAAGCCTTTGCCGGAGAAACCTCGAAATATCCGGACGTCACTCTGGCATTCTCTTCCGGAAGCGATTTTAAAGCGACCGATTTTCTTGAAAAACACGCGGGGGATTTTACGAAAATCGATGCCGAAATTTCGAAGGCCCTCGCGGAATATTCGAAAATCCAAAGCCTCGGAAACCCCGAATACGACGCGAGATTCAAATCGGCCGTCACGATGCTCATCTCCGCCCAAGACCGGCTACGATTCCTCTTGTCGCACCAATCCGCCATCCTTTCGTCCCTCGGACACCGGGCGCCGCAAAGGTACCTCATCCTCAATCAGAACCGCGACGAAATACGGGCGACCGGCGGATTTCCCGGCTCGGCGGTTTTCGTCGAACTCTACAAGGGACGCCTCACGAAATACGAGAAGAAAGACATCTACTACTACGACTGGCATTTGTTCCCGTATGCGGAAAGCGCTCCCCGCGGAATCGACCGGATATCCGAAAAATGGGGGCTCCGCGACGCCAACTACTACCCCGAGATGGAGCGGAATTTCGCGACGATCGACTCCTTCTATCAAAAATCCGGGGGATCGAGCCTGGACGGCATCTTCGCGATGAACCAGGGGATCGTGGTCGACCTGCTCTCGAAATACGGCCCCGTCGGCATGCCGAAAATCGGAAAAACGATCGATGCGGGGAATTTCTCCATGCTCATGAGCGTGCTCGTGGAAAACAAGATTTCGAAGACCTATTCGCCCAAAGACGTGCTCTTCGATTTCGTTACCGAACTCGAAAACGTACTGAAGCAGCGCAAGGAGTACGCCGACTATCTGGAAATTTTCGACCGGAACGCGAAAAACGGCGAAATACTCGCCTATTCGAAGGATTCCGAAGTGAACGCGTTCTTTGCCGAAATCTTCCCGGGAGAAAAAGCCAAACCCTTTGCGGGAAATTTCGTCTATCCGATTTTCACGTCGATTTCCGGAAACAAATCCGACCGTTACGTCCGCCGATCGTTCGAAATCAAAGGGCAGCCCATGGAAGGGTGCAAAGTACTCAACGGGTTCCGCATGGAAAGCGACCACGCGATGACCGTCGACGATAAGGAAAAGATCCGCGGACTCCTCTACGATTTGGGCGTCCCTCCGGAAGAGCACGAGAAACAGATATTCATCCAAGGCAACGGCGACAACCGCCAGTACGTCCGGGTGCTCGTACCGAAAGGCTCTAAGATTTCCGGACAACCCCCGATACAGATCGAAATCGACGATTCCATGCCCGACTACACGGTCTTCGCGTTTTTCATAACGACGGTTCCGGGGCAAAAATCCGGAGCGTTCTTCGACTACGAATCCGAAACGAAAGACTGTTCCAAAAAACCGGCGTTCTATGTACAGCCGGGCCTTCAGAATTACCAAGTGAAAAACGACTAACATGTCCTTCCGGCTCGAATTCGTCTCCGAAATCCCCTTCGAATTGAACCTCGAAGTCGTTTCGACCATCGTCCTCACGATGTCGGAAATAGCTCCGGAAGCGCAAGAAGGCATCGTGAACGTAGCGTTCGTCGATGACGAAACCATGCGGGGATACAATCGCGATTACCGGGGAATCGATACGACGACGGACGTGCTTTCGTTCCACTACTTCGAGGATTTCTCGGCTTGCGGAGCGGACGAAGTCGTAGGAGAAATCCTCCTTTCGGAATCGCGCATCCGGCAACAGGCTCCGGAATACGGGAACGAAACGGATATCGAAACCTACAAACTCCTCGTCCATTCGCTCGCGCACCTGCTCGGATACGACCATGAGGACGACCAGGACCATGCCAAAATGAAGGCCGTCGAAGACGGCGTGACCGCGGAATTGGAGAAAAAATTCGGATTCCGATTGGGATAGTGGCCGATGCGTTCCGAAGGGCGGATTCGGATTTACGAAGCCGCACCATATGCCCGGACTCTTGCGAAAGGAAAATTGAAAGATACAATGCCCCCGCATCCTAAAGCCCCGCCTATGCAACCTCAAATCTCCGCCAACCTTCGGGATTTGGCCAAAGGAATCCGGATGGGAATCGGGTTTTTCATCGGAATAGGTTCCATGTGGGCCATCGTCGCGTTCGCGGCAGCCACATGGGGGAATTTGCCGACGGTCAGTTCGGGCTCCGGCCTCACGTCCACGGCATGGAACGACGTAGTCGGACAAGTCAACGTCCTCGCGGGCGCTATCGGCGTATCCGGCGGAAACGTCGGAATCGGCGTATCGGGAACTCCGGCGGCCAAGCTTGACGTCAACGGGGATGTCATTATCCGCGGAAGTCTCACGACCGCGGGAAATCTCGGAAGCCCATTCTATTCGGTAATGCCGAACGACATGTCGTTCGCGGCCGGTGGCTCAGTCCTTGGATCAGTAACGTCGCCGATGCCGGTAGGGACGTATTTCTATCAAATATACGGCTGTTCCGGACAGAATAATTTCTCAGCGGGAGCTACGGGAAATATCGTATTCGTCACCGGAGGAGGATCCGCGACCAATACGGACTATTTCGACAATACGAACTTCTGAGGAGGAAGTTGCGGATATTTCCGAATGGGGCTCATTAAGATAACCGTTCCCTGAAGCACCGTGCGTTTCAGGATAGGTCCGGGATACCCGAGCAGTTCGAATACCGATACGAACCCCACCGCCAATTCTGTATCGATGCACGCTTGGTCCATCTTCTAAAGGACTACCGTATCCACATCCCGTCTCCGAAACTGTAAAAACGATATCCGTTCGAAAGCGCGTGGTCGTAGGCGGCACGCGCTTTTTTCATTCCCGCGAAGGCCGATACGAGCACGAAGAGCGTGCTTTCCGGAAGATGGAAATTCGTCACGATTTCGTCCACGACGCGGAATTTCGACCCCGGCATGAGAAAAAGCCGGGTCGTACCGGAAATGCCGGATTCCGAAACCGAGAGGATTTCGGCGGGTTCGTACTCGGCGGAGAGTTCGGATGCGGCGGCATTCCAAAAATCGAGCATTTCCGAAGGGAACGATTCGAAAAAGCCTGAAAAATCCGTACCGGTTTCAGCCATGCGGAGCAATTCCCGCCAAACGTACGGCAACGAT
>JAUPLX010000007.1 GCA_030836665.1 Patescibacteria group bacterium | reverse complement strand
TGCCGAGATACGCGGCGATTTCATGGGCGTAAAAGACGTGCTGCTCCAGGACGGAACGGCCATAGTCTGCGAAGGGGTGTTCGTCGCCATCGGTTCCGATCCGGACGCCTCCCTCGTCACGCCGCTCGGGGTCGCTTTGGATGAAGAAGGCTGCGTCATCGTGGATAAAACCCAGGCGACGAGCGTACCCGGCATCTATGCCGCCGGGGACGTCACGACGAATTCGAACAAGTTCAAGCAGACGATCATGAGCGCTGCCGAAGGCTGCCTGGCCGCGCATTCGATCCACGAGGATATCTTGCGTTCGGGAAATTAACCGGAGCGAAAAACGATAAAAAAAACCGGCCGTCATCGGCCGGTTTTTTGGTGCGGTTACTTTTTCTTCTTCTTTCCCGAACCTATCGCGAGATCGAATATGTGGTCCAAGAACTTGAACGGGATGGTCTCCCAATGGGCGAGAGTCTGACGGACATGGTCCGCATAGGCGAGAATGGCCTGGGCGTATCCGAGAATCTTTAAAACGCGCCAAAGCACGATCGAGAGGAGGGTTCCCACTACGAGGGTGAAAAATATTCCGAGATAGACGAGAACGTCGACGTTGCTGATCAACATGGGACGATTGGTTTAGGAAACGGAGGTTGGCGCTTCCGGAGCAGCCGAAGATACGACCGGGGCGGGAGCCGGGGGAACGTCCATTTGGACCGCCTCCGCTACGGCGGCAACGGGGACTGTCGACGGAGCGGCAACGGGGACCGCTGGAGCTATCGGCGCGATGGGAGCCTGCGGCGCGACCGCTTGGGCGAGAACGTCGGTCATCCCTTCGGGAACCGGTGCGGCCTCGGCCTTCGGCTTGGAGAGATTAATATCTTTCAAAAAATCAAGAGCGGCAAGGCCGTCGAAACGCTTTTCCAGTTCGCCCTTACGGTAAATGAGGACGGTCGGAACTTCGGAAACGGCAAGCGCCGCGACGAGTTCGGGAACTTCGTCAGAGAGGATGAACTTCGGCGTAGCGAGGCCCATACAGGCCCCGTAGATCATCGGAACCCGTCCCAATACCGTTTTCGAGGCGGCATCGTCCTTTCCGATGACGATGACCACCAAGAGCGGAATGGACTTGGCAACGTCGAGTTCCGAACCGTTTTTCAGCGATGCGGAGGTTTTTCGAAGTCCGTCGTACGTCCGCGCGGAAGCCTTTTCCATTACGGAAGCTCCGGCATCCACCGCCTTGTTTCCGAATGAAACGGCTTTATTTTTCAGCGCTTTCCAATCCATAAAACGTATCATCAAAAGAATTACGCGTCTCTTCTCTGATTCTACCATATTTCTCCTTGAGCGCAAAAAACGGAACCCGCGACTCCCCGTATTCCGTAATGAACCGGTCGAACGCTTCGGAGAAAGCGGTTTCGTCGAACTCGGACGCCGCCAATATCCAAGGCGAACCGACGCGCTCGGCGAAAGCGTCGGTCTTTTTGGAATAGGAGAGGAGAAAGAACGGTATCCCGTTTACGAACGAGAGGACTCCCGCGTGCAAGCGCATCGCGATAACGGCATCGAGGCTTCGATACGCGTCCAAGGAAGCGGATAGCGAATCCGTGGAAGCCATCCCCTCTTCTTCCGCCAAGCGCGCGACGAATTCGCGATCGTCGGTTTCCGGGTTTCCGGGATGGAACGAGTGGTTCAGGAAAAGAGGGGAAAATCCGCGTTCGCGGACGATGCGGGCAATGGACCGAAGGGAATCCGTTTCCTCTCGGAGGTACCCCTTGCGAACCGAAATCCCCACGGTTTTCCCTTCGCGTTTCGGTGCTTCCCCATTACGGACGGATTCTACGAGAAATGCCGGATCCGGAACGACGCGGGCCGAAATTCCGATGGAACCGAGGATTTCGGCACTCTTGGAATCACGGACGGTGACGATCGTTCGAGGCCATGTGAAAATTCAGCGAAGCTTTCGCGCGTTTTCGGGGCGGACGTCGACGCCGATTCCCCAAAAAAGCGTCTTCTTTCGGAATATTCCGGCGATGGCGGTGCGTAATTTCCATTCGAACGCCTGTTTGGCGAAGGATTGTCCCGCCTCATTGTCGTACAATATCCCCCCACCGCCGATAACGACGAGATCGGAGCGGAATATTTCCCAAACGGTTCGGAAGAAATACCCGACGTTCGCGAAAGGTCGCCGTCGGAAACCGTTCGGAAAGTAGGAAAAATACCCGACGTTCCAGGATTCCGGCAGGAGCGTGCTTTTCGAATCGTAGGTAAAAACCGCCACCCGGCAATCGGGGTACCGTTCGCGGAGGTATCCGACTTCGGAAAGCACGATGACCTCGTCCCCGAGATTGTAGGCTCAGGCGGCGGCGAAAAGGGCAATTCGGCGAAAGGAAGACATGGCGGGGGGTTACTTCGACAACGCTTTCAGCGTCAATACCGTACGTTCACCCACCGAAAGCCCTTCGGGCGCGACGGCGTCGATCGCCGCTTCGACGGCGCGACGGTCGTACCCCATGGAGGTAAGGGAAAGCAAAATGGCTTCCTTATCGACATCGGAGGGGGATTTCTTCGTCCGTTTTTCGGATTTTGATTCGGTATCGGAGGCGATGATATCGCTTCCGGAGACTTCGCTCTTGAGTTCGACGATGACCTTGAGGGCGGTTTTTTTTCCAATTCCCGGAACGGTGGCGATCATTTTCTCATCGCCGGTTTCTATGGCGCGGATGAGGGGAGAGAGTCCGAGGCCGAGCATGGAAAGCGCGGTCTTTCCCCCGACGCCGTCGACTTTGAGCAATTTCCGAAAGAAACGCTTCTCTTCAGCGTTCGCGAAAGCGAAGAGCGCCTCGGAGACGTCGGTGACGTGGTGGTAGAGATGGGCCTCGACCACTTCCCCGAGACTCGAGGAAGCAAAGAGGAGCGGGGTCGGCTGGAGTTCGAGACCCAATCCGGTGTTTTCGACGAGAAGGGATATTTTGCCATCGTCGAAGGCGAGGACGGTACCGCGGACGAAAGAATACATGGGAAAATGGGGTTGCGTGGGCGGATGCCCGGAAAAACGAATCCGAGTATACCCGGAAGCGCCCGGGGAACAAAAAATCCCCGAAGAAAACCTTCGGGGATTTGGAGAACTCGCGGGAGAATTAGTTGACGACGATGTAGACGGAACATTTGTTGTTCGCCGGGAAAGGTTCAGCGGACATGGCGGCGATAACGCCGTTAGCGGCACTGATCCAGTCTTCGTAAGCGTCACCGTCGGTGGTGTCGGTTCCCAAACCGTCAACGGCGGTGTTCTTGAAGGTATTGGCGGCGGTACAAGCGCTGTAATTCGCCTTCTTCGCGGTTTCGACGTCGGCCATGAGGACGAACGACGCGCGGTCGATACCTCCCTTGGCTACGGGAACGTAGAAGTAGGAGCCCGGAGCGTCGCACTGTCCGGCCTTGTTCTGGCGCTGGGGATCGAGCGGAGCGGCTCCGCCCTTCAGGAGGAGGGCGAGGTCGGTAGCGGTGGCTCCGCTGGAGTTGCTCAAGCATTTGAGGGTTCCGGTATCGTCGGCAGCGAGGGTAGCCGTGGATTTCGGGAACTGGCCCTGGTCGGAGTTGAAGGTGGCGAGAGCGGTAGCGATATTGTTGAGGGAAGCTACGCGGCCTCCGTCACGAGCGCGTTCCTGCGCACCGTTAAGAACCGGAAGAAGGGTAACGGCGAGTACTCCGATGATCGCGACGACGATCATGAGTTCGACGAGCGTAAAACCTTTGGCGTTTTTCGTGACGACCATAGGAAAGAGGAAAAAAGGGGTAAAACGTCGGGATTATACGCATCATTCCCACGCTCTCCAAGAGCAAAGGGGGAGACTAATTGGAAATATATCGTACAAATCAGTTTTCGACCGAATAATCATCGGGCATTTTCACGATTTTGTCAAAAATTATGAAAGCGTCGCCTCAATATCTTCGCGGATTTGAGAAACGAGGGACAAATCCCGCAAATCCGCGATTTTCAAATCCGGAAGTCCGCTCTGCCGCACCCCGTACACTTCCCCGGGCCCGCGGAGTTCGAGGTCGATTTCCGAGAGTTCGAAACCGTCGTTCGTCCGTTCCATGGCCCGAAGGCGTTCGCCGGTATAGTCTTTAGTCGTGAAGAGGTAGCAATACGATTGGCATTCGCCACGCCCGACGCGTCCGCGGAACTGGTGCAATTGCGAAAGGCCGAAGCGCTCGGCGGCCTCGATGGCGATGACGGTGGCGTTCGGATTGTCGACCCCCACTTCCACGACCGACGTGCTCGAAAGCACCTTGACCTCGCGGTCGTAGAAGGTCCGCATGGCTTCTTCCTTTTCCTTCGCCTTCATCTTGCCGTGCACGAGACCCACTTCGAAATCCGGGAATACCGCCCGGAGGGTTTCGGCGGTATTCACCGCGTTCGCCACGTCAAGGGTTTCGGATTCTTCCACGAGCGGGGATATCCAATACACTTGCCTTCCGGCGGCGAGTTCGGCATCGACGGCGCGGTACGCCTGTTCGCGCTGGTGTTCCTTTACGACCGCGGTGACGATGGGCTTGCGTCCGGCGGGGTATTCGTCGATGACCGAAAGGTCTTGGTCGCCGTAGAGCGTCAACGCGAGGGTGCGCGGAATGGGCGTCGCCGTCATGTTGAGCGAATGCGGATAAATGCCTCCGCCGACGGAGAAATATTTTTCCAAAGCGCTCCGCTGTTCGACTCCGAACCGGTGCTGTTCGTCCACCACGACGAGTCCGAGATTGGAAAAACGGACGTCGTCTTCGATGAGCGCGTGCGTGCCGATGACGATATCCGTCTCGCGGGTCCTGAGACGGGCCTTGGTTTCTTCCTTCTGTTTCTTCGTCATGCTTCCGACGAGCAGATCGGTCCGAAGACCGAAAGAACCGAAGGTCCTTTCGAAACTCGCGAAGTGCTGCTTGGCGAGAATTTCGGTGGGAGCCATGAGCGCCACTTGGATTCCCGCTTCGAAGACGGCGTGGATGGCGGCGACGAAGGCGACGGCAGTCTTCCCCGTTCCGACGTCGCCCTGGAGCAGGCGCGTCATCGAATGGGGTTTTTCCATATCTTTGAGCGCTTGGAAAAGGGAAATCTTCTGCTTTCCCGTCATCTCGAAAGGGAGTTTGGCAAGAATGTCCTTCACCCGTTCGGCATTCAGGGCGATAGCCTTCGCCTTGCCTTCGGAGGCCTTGCGGAGATCCATCTTTCGGGAAATTCCCGCGAACTGGATGGCGAAGAGCTCCTCGTAAGCGAGTTCGCTTCGGGCACGTTCGAAATCGGCGACCGTCTCCGGAAAATGGATGGCGGCGATATTGTCCGCTTTCGACCGGAAACCCCGGCGTTTGCGGATTTCTTGGGGAAGGAGATCCGCCACTTGGGAAAGGTACGGCCGGACGTATTTCATTTTTTCCCGGAACCACGCCCCGGGAACGTAGTTCGCGTCGGAATATACCGGAACGACCGACGGCCCGGATGCGGTAGCCGCGGCGATTTCCGGCGAAGGGAAAGAAAGCCTCCCGTATTCGTATTTCGGTTTTCCGAACAATACGACGTCGTCGCCCGGACGAAGCTTCTGAAGGAAGAACGGGCGGCTGAAATATACCGCCTCCGAAAGGAATCCGTGGCGGTCTTTCAGTATCGCCTTGGTAAGGGTCTTGCCGCTTCGGGTACGTTCGCTCGTGACGGTTTCGAGAACGCAGGCGACGGAATTTTTTTCCTTGAGGTTCACGAAAGAGAACGCGTCAAGCACGTCGGAACGGTTTTCGACGGCGCGCGGATAGTGCCCGAGAAGGTCTTCGACGGTCCGGATTCCGGCTTCCGCGAGACGCTTCACGTGCGAATCGGTGGTATGGAGGAGGGCTTTGTCGATGAGCATGGCGAACGAATTCCCCCATAGACTATTCCGGACCCGCGGGAATGCAAAATTGACAAAACGGTTCCGTAGGTTATTTTAATCAAAACTTTCCCAAATATGCAATTGTGATCCGCCTACCGGGCCCCTTCTTCGAACGTCGAGAAAAGATACATCCCGGGATTCTACGAAATGATCGACGCCGTCGTCGAACGCCGGAGCGTTCTCGTTTTTCCCGAGAACTCCGTCATCCAGCGGCAGCACGAAGAAGTCGTTGCGGGCGTTCTCCGGATCCTTTTGCCGTTCGCGAAGGAAAAACCCGCCGCCAAGACGGAATATTACCGTATGAAAAAACTGGAAAACGGGTCGTTCCTTTGCGAGAGGATTCCCGGAGGCAGTCCCCTTTTCGAAATCGATCCGCAATCCGGCATTTACGCGGGAACGGGAGTCCCGTCGGAAGTACTTTCGTATTTCGAGCGCGAAATGAAAAAAAGACGGGGACGAAAGTCGTAAAAAGGACCGAAATCCGATTTGCGTTCAGCACGGTTTCCATATAATTGCTCAGCCTTTTTAGGCAATTTTCGACGTCGGTAAAACGACGGACGTTCGTGGCGATCGTAGTTCAGTTGGTTAGAACGCCGGACTGTGAATCCGGAGGTCGAGGGTTCGAACCCCTTCGATCGCCCCATTGGTTTTTCAAAAAGCTTCGACCTTTGCGTTCCGTTTTGCGAGCCTCGCTCGCCGTACGTCCTTGTACGGCTTCGCTCCGGTTTCTCGAACGTCACGCAAATCTCTCGTTT
Organism: Patescibacteria group bacterium; assembly: GCA_030836665.1. GTDB lineage: Bacteria > Patescibacteriota > Gracilibacteria > BD1-5 > UBA2023 > JANJWP01. Next base: position 6,874 of record JAUPLX010000007.1, on the reverse strand, counting down.
TTAGAAAAACCGCAATACACCCCATAAAGTTCTCCAAACCCGCAAGGGACTGATAACTTTATTTCCTATCTTTATCCCATTAACTTTTTTCCGCATGTCCACCGACTTCGGAACCCTTCTCTCCGAAGCCCCCGCGATCAAATCGCCGGCAATGGGAGAAATCATCTCCGGTAAAGTCATCCGTTCGGATGCTAAAATGATCCTCGTCGACCTCGGCGAAGGCCAGTTCACCGGCGTAATCTCGGGAATGCACATGCACTCGTCCACCGACGACGCATCGGGCCTCAATCCGGGCGACACCGTAGAAGCCATCGTCATCGGCGAAGAACGCACTTCCGGACTTTTCATTCTCTCTCTCCGCAAGGCGAGCCAGATGAAACTCATCAAGAAGCTCCACTCGAATTTCGACACCAAGGAAATCATCACCGTCATCCCGAACGAAGCCAACAAGGGCGGTCTCCTGATCGACCTCGTTGGCATCAAGGGCTTCATCCCGGTTTCCCAACTCACTCCGGTCCACTACCCGCGCGTCGAAGGCGCCGATCCGGAAAAGATTCTCGAACACCTCGGTCGTCTCGTCGGCAAGCCGTTCAAGGTTCGCGTCATCAACGTTGACAAGGACGGGAAGAAGATCATCTTCTCCGAAAAGGCCGCCGTCGAAGAACAGCGTATCGCCGCGCTCTCCACCCTTAAGGTCGGGGACGTCGTCGAAGGGGTCGTCTCGGGCATCCTCACCTACGGTCTCTTCATCACCTTCAACGGCGTCGAAGGTCTCGTCCACGTTTCCGAAATCGACTGGGGACACGTTTCCAACCCGTCCAAGTTCGCCAAGATCGGCGACGGCGTCAAAGTTCAGGTCATCGGAATCGAAGGAGACAAGATTTCCCTCTCCATGAAGCGTCTCCGCCCGAATCCGTGGCAGATTCTCCAGGATAAGTTCAAGGTCGGCGACATCGTCGAAGCTCCGGTCATGCGCATCTCCCAGTTCGGAGTGTTCGTTTCCCTCGACGGCGGAATCTCCGGCCTCATCCACCTCTCCGAAATCTCTTCTTCGATGGTAAAGAACATCGAAGACCACGTGAAGGTCGGTGAAACCATCAAGGCTAAAATCATCACCTTCGATGCTCAGGCAAAGCGCATCGGTCTCTCGATCAAGGCGCTCGAGGAAGGCTCTTCTTCCGAGGCTCCGGCCGCGGACGCCGCCGAAACTCCGAAGAAAAAGGCTCCGGCCAAGAAGAAGGAAGTTGCCGCAGAAGAAGCTCCGGCCGCGGAATAATTTCTCCGTAACCATCGAAAACGCCCGAACTCTTCATGAGTTCGGGCGTTTTTATTTTAGAACTTTTGCTGGCAAACTAAAACTTGCGCCACCCCCCCCACGTAGTAAACTATGGGGGATTTTCTTCATCATTCCACTATGAGCCTCTCCTATTTCAAGAAGCCGGCACTTTCGGCCATCATATTTTTTGGAACGCTCGGAATTCTCTCCGTAAGCTATTCGGCCTATTCCGGCCTCTCGGCGGTAACCTCAAGCGATAAGCTTACCGTGGGAATATGGAACCAAGTGAAGGATAATTTCGACGAGTTGAATTCGAGGACTTCAGCGCTCGTATCTTCGGGAGGAAACGTTGGAATCGGAACGGGTACCATCGGATTTAGTTGACCGCTCTCCATCAGCAAAGGCGCCACTGGCGATGCGACGGCATGGCTTTCCATTCAAGGAAGTCGAACCACTCCTAATAGTGCATTCGGATGAATCATCGGATATTACGGTGAAACTCCTGTCGGATGGATCCAATTCGTTACTGGAACGGCGGGATCCGATTCCGGACACATCTATTTTAATACGAAGGCGAGCTGAGCGGCCAACAGCACCCAGTTAGTTATTCGAGATACTGGAAATGTGGGAATAGGGACGACGAATCCCCAAACGAAACTCGACGTGAACGGTCCTATCCGTTTCATACGTTCCGATCCGGCCCCCTTTGCCTGCGATACGACGAAACTGGGGGCGTTCTACTTGGATTCGGATGCCGGAGGAAACGACGAACTCTGCGTATGTAATTACCGCGGCGGCGTTAGCGCATGGAGAACCGCGGCACACGCCGCGTGCGATTAGACGCGACACCGCGAAACGTGCGTCCGCCTACTTGCTCTTCGGAATGCCGTAATAATTGAGCAGGTATTTCGCGATTCGCGAAAAGAGCGCGGAGGACGTGGTTTCGGAATATTCGGCACTGCGCGGACGTTCCATTTTGACGATCATGACGAATTTCGGATTCGAGGCCGGGGCGAATCCTCCGTACGACGTAATCGTATGCCCGGCGCCGTCTTCTTCGTACTTCCCTTTCGACGCGATCTGCGACGTACCGGTCTTACCCGCCACGTCGTATCCTTCTACGGAACCCTTCTTCGCGAAACCGATGGTCGCGCCTTCGACGAGCATGGCGGTAATCTGTTTGGACGTTTCTTCCTTAATGACGCGGCGGAGAGGTTTGGGGGTGTTCTTAATGACCGTTCCGTCGCCGAGCGTAATCGAATCGACGATGTACGGTTCCATGTACACTCCGCCGTTCGCAAGCGTACTGTATGCGGCCGCCATCTGCAAAACCGTCGCGGTGATACCCTGTCCGAACGACTGGGTGAAGAGTTTCGCGCGGGACCATTTCTCGTAAGGATCGATCTTTCCGTACACTTCGCCTTCGAGGGTAATGCCGGTTTTCATACCGAATCCGAAATCCGAAACGTATTTCGCGAAGAGGGATTTTCCGATTTTCTGAACGATGTCGATCATGCCGACGTTGCAACTCCAGTCGAGCGCATGGACGTAGGTATGCCGGCCGATGCATTCGGCCGATACGTTCTTAATGCGGAAGTCGTCGATTTCCGCATACCCTTTGTCGTAGTAGGTGTCAGTGGGTTTGATATCCCCCGTATCGATGCCTATGGCCACGGTAACGGCCTTGAATACCGACCCCGGTTCGTAGAGGGAGCCGATAGTGTCGTTCACATAAGCGCCCGGACCGTAATTGTTCTTGAATTTGTACTTGGGAACGGCGGGATTGCCGATTTCCGATTCGGTCGCGACGCGGAGTTTGATCCTCTTGCCGTCGAACGCGTATTCGGTTCCTTCTTTCGAATCTTCCACCATGACGGTGAGTCCGAGCAGGTCGAACGAAGGGTTCGGATACCTTCCGTACGACACCTTCTCGATTTCGTACACCGATCCGAATTCGTTCGGGTCGTAATCCGGATATCCGGCCATGGCGACGACGGCGCCGGTTTTCGGGTCCATGATGACGACCGATCCGCGGTTCGCGCGGAATTCCTTCACGCTCTCCGAAAGCATGCGGGTCACTTCCTTCTGGACGTTGCGGTCGATGGTCAATTTGATATCCGCGCCGTTGACGATTTTCCGTTCGGCCAAATCGTAGCCCCCAAGCGATTTTCCGGACGCGTCCTTACGGGTTTTGCGTTGCCCTTCCTGCCCCTGGAGCTCGTCGTTGAAATATCCTTCCACTCCGTAACGGCCGGTCCCTTCGTTATCGACGAATCAGGTGACCTGTGCGGCGACGTTTTTTTCGGGATAGAAACGGGTCGGGTGCGGTTCGAGGATGACGAAAGGGGTAATGCCTTCGTTATCGACCAAGAGCCCTTTTTTCATCGCTTCTTTCTCTTCCTTCAAACGCAGGTCGATGAAATCCTTGGTCGAGAGGTTCATGCGACGGAGAACCTTTACGTAACGGACCTGGCGTTTGGAAAGGAGGAATTCGGCGGTTTCCTTGCTCAAGTGGAACGTGCTCTCGAATTTGGCGACGTACGCGGCACGGCGTTCTTCGGGAACTTCGAGGGGATTGACGTAGAGATTATTTGAAAGAAGCGTGAGTCCCGAAGAGGAAAACGCTTCGAGTTCGCGGATTTCGTCGGGAGAAAGGGCTTCTTTCACGAGTACGAAATCCACGAATTTCTTTTCGATTCGACGGGTGAGTTCGCTCCGGATGGCGGCTTTCGCGTTTTCCGGAGTGATGACCGCCCCCTCCTGAAGCGAAGGTTTGGCGAAAACAGCGATGTTCTCGAGACATTTTTCATCAGCGCCGTGCTGGCACATGTCGAGATACGTCGCATCCGTAAGGAAGGGGTATAGGCGGTCTTTCGATCCGGCGGCCTGCGGGTCGACCGCGAGGTCCGGCAAGTCCGTGGAAGTCGCGAAAACTCCGACGGGCTCATTTTGGGAATAGATCGTCCCTCGGGAAACGGGGTTTTTTACCGTAACGGTCTGCTGCTTATCGGCAAGATCGCGGTAGTAGTCGTATTGGAGTACCGAGTATTTGAAGGTCGTCCAAATGATGAAGAGGGCGTACGCGAAAAATACGTAGGCGGCGACTTCGATGCGGTCGGCACGGGAAATCGCCGAATGGGCTCGTTCGAGAAAATGTCTGAAGGCGGTTTTCATCGTTTTTAAGCGTTTTCAAGGATCCATTCGCCCTTTGCCGTACGTGCCATGAGCCGGGAAGAAGGAACGAAAGAAGAAACCGTGAGACCGAACGGATGGGCTCTCCGGAACGTTTCCCAAAGGAATACGTGGTCGTAGGCGTGGAAGAACTTATGGCGGGCCTCCGGAAATAACGCGTCTTCGAAATAGAAGACGTTCGGATAGGCGGCAAGATTATAGGAACAAAGCTTGCGACTTCAAACGAGAAACGGACGTTCCCGCGAAGCTACCGCCAAACGGAGTCGGAAATCCCTCGCCTCCGTCAGCGAATCTTCATGGACGAGAAACGTTTCCGGGGCGAGGGCGGTATCGCGTAGGAACGTTTCTACCGCGGAGTCGGAAGGAAGGATGAGCGCGCTTCCTGGTTCGGCAGGAAAGCGCGTGCCGAAAAGTTTCGCCGCCCCGAGTCCTTCGCGGTCGTAGAAGAGGGCGGGTCGGGAAGGAAGGGATTCCGACTTTCGGCCGAAGGCCTCCGCAGGACGGGACGGAAAGTCGGAATCCCTTCCTTCCCACGTACCATACCCCTTCCCTGTTTATAGAAACCGGCGGAATACCGGAGTCGGCAAAAAGAACGAGAGCGCGGTATGGAGGAAGACGAAGTACCTCCGCGAAATCGCGTACGCGGCCTCGATTTGGTAGGGCGCTACGACCGGTTCGGGGACGAGAATCGAAACCACGGCTTTCGCTTCGGTTCGGTCGGGAGGCGGCGCATCGGTTTCCGTTACGACCGCCGGGGTCAACTCATCTCCGAAAGGAACCTCGACGACGCACCCCCGGCGGACGGAAGCGTGAAGATGGTCGGGAACGAAATAGGTGAACCCCTTCGAATCGAGGGAGTGGTCGGGAACGACGGCTTCGAGGAACATGGTTTAAAAATCTTGATGGTCGGAAATCGCATGAACGACCAGTACTTTCTTACCATCATAATCCACGACCGTGGCAAATGCCCGATATTTTTGATTGATCCGGAATTGGTAAACGGCAAGTTTCCTCGGTTGTCGGAGCTTAAAATCGGTTCCACCACGGTTTCCGGACAAAAGAGCGTTCTTCGCCTTGCCGTATTGATCGATCAATCATCGTTTTTCGAGATACCGAAATACTTCGGAAAGTTCGCGGATCTCTTGGAACACGAACTATACGTTTACGAGCTTCGAATATGGCGTCCTAGTGGCTTTTTCGGCACTCTTTTGAAGGGATTCCTCAAATTCGTACTGAACCCGGAGCCTCTGGTATAACTCCTCGGCAGTGCGAAAATGCGTAGTTGAAAACGGAACGGTTTCGTCGATGGTCAAGGTAGTCATAGTGGCAAAAATGGGAACTGCCGACATCATACTTGGCGGAACTCCCGGCGCAAAGAAAAAACGAAGAAAAGTCATTAATTCACGTATGGAGCTTCCGCGTCGACTGTGAAAAAACTTGCGTCACCCCCCCCCCGCAGTACACTGCGGGGGTATCTTTCATTCATCCTTTATGAGCCTTGCGTTTTTCAAAAAACCCGCCTTGTCGGCCATCGCGTTTTTCGGAACGCTCGCCGTACTTTCGGTGGGGTACGCTACGTATTCGTCGCTTTCATCGGTAAATACGGGCGATACGCTCACCAAGGATTTATGGAACCAGATGGTAGCGAATTTCGCGGACCATGAGACACGACTGAACGACTCGACTTTTAAAAATCTCGGACGGGGAACAGCTTTCGACTTTAATGACCTTACGAGCAAAACGGCAGGGATACGTTGGGCGGATGGAGGCGGAACGAACTTAAATGGTCCGATAAACGGAGGGAACACGACCGGATTCCTTTTACAATTCGATCCACTCCACGCATCCAATCCTAACGCCTATCGGGTGCAGATATCCAGTCCGACGACCGGCCAACTATATTGGCGCGAGCAGGTAGCGGGCGGTTGGAGGGGTTGGTCGAAATTCGTCACCGAAGATTCGAGCGGAAACGCCAATATCTCCGGAAATTTAGGATTAAACGTCCAAATCGTCAACTGCACGAACGGGCAAGCCTGCGATATCGACGGCACCGCTCAAGCCGTAACAGCGAATTGCCCGGCCGGATATGCCGTCACGGGATGTAGTCCCATCTGTTACGATACAACGGGAGTACGGTATTGCGGAGCACAGCCTTCGGGAACTTCTTGTACGGTATTGTGTCAAAACGGATCGGGAAACCCTTGTAACGGTACGATACAGAATTCCATCATTTGTATGAGGATAACCGATATTGGGAACAATTAGCTTGTAAGAATTTTACGGTACGAACGAAAAACCGGCGCTACGTCGCCGGTTTTTCCGTTGCGGTCTTCTCCGCCATCGCCTTCTTTTTCTTCTCTTCCTTCATTTTCTCTTTGTATTCCTCTTCGGATTTCTTGAGTTTCC
>JAUPLX010000051.1 GCA_030836665.1 Patescibacteria group bacterium | reverse complement strand
CCATCGTTTCGAAGCAGATTTCCAACGCGAAGCTCGCCAAGATCATCAGCGAAACGCACGAAAACATCGACCACGGACATGACGCGCGGAAGCGTACCGGTCTTCTCTCCGACTTCGATAAGCGAGATGACGAGCGGATCGAAATACTTCGAATGCGCGCGCAAACTTTCCGAAATCGTCAGTCCGTGGTCGATGTTTTCGTGCGTTTCGCTGATGATCTTGGCGAGCTTCGCGTTGGAAATCTGCTTCGAAACGATGGAGAAGGCCGTCTTGAGGTCGATACCGGAAGCGAGAAAGCTCGAAAGCTTGTTGATGAACTGCCAGACTTCCTTCGGACTGATTCCGCCGATAAGTACCGGCTGGGCGAGTTTTGCCGCCATTTTTCCGGATTTCGCCTTTTTCTTCTTGTGGAGCTCGGCACGGGCCTTCGTCAAAAGATCCATATACTTCGAATGGTCGAAAGTCCCGTCGTCGCGAATGAACCGTATTTTCCGTTCGAAGAACATGGGCTAGATTTTTCCTTGTCGGGTAATGATTTCGACGATTTCTCGAATGACGATCTCGTTTTCTCCCTTCTTCTGCAATTCTAACAGAGTTTCGTATTTTCGCCTCAGGCGTTCTTCCAATTTCATCAATTTGAACTTATCTTCGTTCGCGATGATCTTTTCGAGGTACTTCTTCATCCGCTCGTGCACGTACCCTTCGCGGAAATTTTCCTGGATGCGCTGCTTGAGCTTGAGATATTCGCCCATCTTGTAGAGACGGTCGAGCTGGATGAGGCGGATCTTGAGTTCGCGTTCGAACTTCTCTTTCTTGAGCATCTCCATGACTTCGGCGCGGTTCTTGTTCTTGAGGCCGAAGAAGTTGCTTTCCGGATCACGGAGTCCCACTTCGTTGAGGATTTCCTGCAATTGCCCCTTGTCGACGATGACGTCCTTATTGGTATTGCGTACCCAGATGAACCCCGACACGTCGTCCTCGAACACGGGAGCGAACTCGTTGGCGGTCTTGTAGATGGATTCGTACGCCTTACTCGGTTCCCCGTCGCTCTTGATGAGGGAATCCTTGAAGCTCGCCTCGAGACGTTCGAGCCCGTATTGCGTCCCTTGCGGACTTTTGGCTTCCACGAAGCCGTCCGTATAGCCGAAAAGCGCGTCGCGGTGCCTCATGGGCAATTCGCGGGGCTTGATGGAGCCGACGTTCTTGATCATGCGGAATCCGAGCGCGAGATTTCCCGGAATGATGAGTTCGGTGCGTTTTTCCGCATGGTGGTAGTACACCATCTTATCGTGTCCGGCGCCGATGTAGTGGAGCGTTCCGCGTTCGGCGTCGTATTCGAAAAGGACGGCGGTGACGAATTCGCGGGCCTTGATGCGCTCTTTGAGATCGTTGTTGAGCTTTACGAAGAGCTCTGGAAACGATTTGATCTTCCGGACGTGCTCGTGGAAGAGCTTCGAAAGCGCCGCGACGGTAAAGCCCGCCTGCACTCCGTGCCCGGTGGCGTCCCCGAAGTAAAAGATGGTGCGCTTGCCTTCGGTATACGAACCGAAGGTGTCTCCGACGATCTGGTCCTTTCCGCGGATTTCGCCGAAAAAGTCGTATCCCGGGAGCGAGAAACCCGACACCGCGCGGGCGGTGCCGGATTTTACGGCTTCGAGGAGATGTTCGGAACCTTCCGGCATGTCGATGATTCCGCCGGCGCGTAAGAGGAGCGATTCGATATCCTTGAGACTTTTTTGCTCTTTGACGTAGGCCGCGCGCTCCTTGCGCCCTTTCCCGTATTCGGCATACGCCATTTTCAACTGCTGGAGGATGCTCGGTTTCGCGCCCTCTTCTTTCGCGCCGATTCCCCGTATGTCGGCGCCGACTTCTTTGAAAATTTCCTGTAGGCGTTTTTGGTTTTCGGCATGTTTTTCGGCCCTGGTCTTCTGCTTGTCGCTCATGTCCTGGACTTTCGTCAGGAGTTTGACGGCCTTGGGATTTCCTTCGAAGGTTCCGACGAGGGCGCGGGCCGCTTGGATGGCCTTGACGTAATCCTTTTTTTTCAGATGGAACTTCACTTCGTTCTCCATGTCTTTGAAGCGTCCGAGCTGGTGGAGCTCGGCGGCCTTTTCCTCAGCGGTCACTTTTTCGTGCTTGAGGTCGTCGATGAGCTTCGAGATCGAGCGTTCCCACTTGTAGAGGCTCTCGAGGCGGTGCTGGAGCTCTTTGCGTTTGGCCGTGGCTTTCTTCGCGATGTCTTCGATGTTCGTCGATTCGAAAACGGCGGTTTTCCGTTCCGCCTGTTCGGACCAATTGATGGCCGATTTGATCTTGAGGAGGAGTTCGTGCGTGGCCATGAGGGCCGTGTCGTAGTTTCCGGCTTTGCGGTACGCGTTGATCCAATCGACCGCGTCACTGAAATCGGTTACCGCCTCGGAGGCGGCATCCTTTTTTCCGAGCAGTTTTTTGAGCAATGCGAACACGTTTCCTCCTTGGGTTTATCCTTTATACGAGCTGCATGGCTTCTTCGATACTGGTTTTTCCGGTAGCGGACTTGATCAGCGCGTCCTGTACGATGCCGACCATTCCGAGTTCGCGGGCCTTGTGGTCAAGTTCCGCGGCGGAAGCCTTTTCGAGAATGAGAGGATGCATGGCCTCATCCATGAGCAATACTTCGTGAACTCCGACCCGCCCTTTGTATCCGAAATCGTCGCAATCCGGACAACCGACGGGCTGGTGGAAATCGACGGCGGACAGATCGTCGACGACGACCCCGGAAAGCTGTTCGGCCACGCGGTCCCGCAGGGAACCGTCGGGAAGGCGGTACACGCCCCGTGCGGAACAGCTCGGGCAGAGCCGGCGCACGAGACGCTGGGAGATGATCATCTTGACCGAAGACGTGATGAGGAACGGTTCGATGCCCATGTTGATGAGGCGCTGGATGGTTCCGGCGGCGCTGTTGGTATGGATGGTCGAGAGGACCAAGTGGCCGGTAAGCGCGGCCTCGATGGCGAGCGTGGCGGTTTCCTTATCGCGGATTTCCCCGACCATGATGATGTCCGGATCTTGGCGGACGAGCGAGCGGAGCCCTTCGGCGAACGTGAATCCCACCGCCGGGCGGATCTGGCTCTGGTTGATATACGGAATATTGTATTCCACCGGGTCTTCGAGGGTCGAGATGTTGTTTTCGAGCGGATCGAAGTGCTTGAGCATCGAGAAGAGCGTCGTGGACTTACCGGAACCGGTAGGACCCGCGACCAATATGATGCCGTAGCGGCTTTCCAGACTGGTCTTGATGCGCTCCATATTGCTATCGAGAAAGTCGAGTTTCTCCAGGGAAAGGAGCGACGTGTCTTGGCGGAGTACGCGCATGACGACCTTTTCGCCTTCGACGACCGGGATGATGCTGACGCGGATGTCGACGTTTTCGTTGTGGACTTCGGAAGTATAGGCGATCTTTCCGTCCTGCGGGCGGAGTTTCTCGTCGATACGGAGATTCGCCATGATCTTGATACGCGAGATGATCTTGGCGTATTCTTCGTGGCTGATGCGGTCGATGAAGAGAAAGTCTCCGGAAACGCGGAAACGCACGTTGATGGAATCGCGGGAAGGTTCTATGTGGATGTCGGAAGCGCGTTCGACGATGGCCATGTCGAAAAGGGCGTTCGAATACGCGATGACGTCGCCGATATCCTGACGGACCTCAGAAGCAAGGAACTTCTTCGGGTTTTTTTCTTTGTGGAACACGGATGGCTGTGGGTTACCTCTTGGGGCATTATAGAACATAATGGGGGCATACGCAAATAACGCGCGCTTGCCGTTTGGTTTTCGGTGGGTACGGTAAATGGCTTCCCCTACGGATGAAACGGGTTTTTCGTTCAAGCCGCATTCAAAGATAATCGAGGAAATATGAAATTTAACGTTGATTTTCATTTTGGACGCGTACAATGGGGGTGTTCGGACGTATCTCTGAACCCATGGACGCTCGATTTGGATAACATGCTAAATGTTTGACAAATTAAAACGCTTATGGATTAATGGAAACGTTCATCCGGATTCACCTCCGAATGACACCTTCTCTACCCCTTTTCTTTTTTTCCTCTATGCTCGTACAGGCAATGAAGGCAACTAAGGGTTTCACCCTCGTGGAACTCATCGTAGTAATCACGATCCTCGCGATCCTCGCAACGATCGGTTTCCTCTCCCTCCAGGGATACACCTCGGATGCTAAGAACACCAAGACCGTCGCGAACCTCCGCACCGTCGCTTCCACTCTCGTCAACGAATCTGGAATCACCGGTCAGGGCTTCGACGCTTACGGAAAGGCTCTTTCCGACCCTAGTAACTCCATGAGTGGCGTTGCAGGTACCGGAGATACCGTTTACAGCGGTGCCGTAGACTGGACTTCTTCCGCTTACTACGCCGCTGACGTAGACGCTG
>JAUPLX010000050.1 GCA_030836665.1 Patescibacteria group bacterium | reverse complement strand
GGTTCGAGAAAGCCCCGAACGCCAAGACGCTCGAAGAAGTCCTTACGGAGTCCCGTATCCGCATCGTCAGCATCGTCGGTCTCGCTACCGACTTCTGCGTAAAGGCGACCGCCCTCGACGCGGCCGAACTCCGTAACCGGGGAAACCTCGAGAAGGTCATCGTCACCCGATCGGGTGTCGCTGCGGTAAATCTGAAAGAGGGCGACGGCGAACGCGCCATGGAAGAGATGATATCCGCCGGGGTAGAAGTGGAGTAAGTCTGATATCTATCGGCGTGCGGCGTGAGCATTCGGGATTCGTCTCAGCATCAGCCTGTGGAAATCCCGGAGAAACGGGTAACGGAATCCGGACCGTCGATTTCCGGAACCGGCATGAGACGGGATGGATTCCGTTACCCGTTACGACCCCATGCCATCGGCCTCAGAAATCGACGAATCCCGAACGTTCACGCCGCACGCCGTCCTAATCACCCTTGCAACTTACTATTCCAATTATGCGCTCCTCACTTCCATTCACGCCGCAAAAATGTTTCGCGGCAGCTCGCGACGAAGCCGAAATCCAATCGCTTTTGAATAATGACGTATACAAATTCCTCATGCTCGATTTCGTGCTCGCGCACGAAAAATACCGCGATGTCGAGGTACGGTGGAAGATGAAGGTCCGCACCCCGGGCGTCCGTTTGGCAAACGTCATCCCCGAAACGGCACTCCGCGAACAGCTCGACGCGGCTCGGGGGATTCCCGGCGTAAGTCCGGCGGAAATCTCGTACCTCCGCGGAATGCTTACTACTTCCGGGCGACCTATTTTCCGAGAGGAAACCCTCGCGTTCCTTCGGGATTTCCGCTTACCCGACTACCGTCTCGAAAACGATGGCGAGGGAAACTTCGAACTCTCGTTTACCGGACCGTGGAAGACTTCGATGATGTGGGAAATCCTCGCGCTCAAAATCGTGAATACGCTCTACCTGTACCACTACGTAAAGAAAGCGAAGCTTTCGGCTGCCGAATTCAATGGCGTCATGACCCGGACCTTCGCCCGGCTCTACGATGACGTCGAAACGTTCCGAGAACATCCGGGTCTCACGTTTTCGGAATTCGGAACGCGCCGTTCGGCCAGCACGGATATCCACCGTATGGTACTCGAAATCCTCGAGAACGAACTTCCCGGCCAATGCCTCGGAACCTCCAACGTCATGCTCGCGCGTGAGTTCGGGAGCAATAATCCGCGCGGTACGAACGCCCACGAATTACGAATGATCCCCACCGCGCTTACCGACGATCCCGAAGAAATCATCGCTACCATGTACCGCATCGACCGCGAATGGATGGCCCACTATCCCGAACTCGCCATCTTGCTGCCCGATACCTTCGGAACGAGTTTCTATTTGAAAAACGCGCCGGAAGACATTCTTAAAGGGCACGTCGGATGTCGGTTCGATTCGAAAGATCCGCGAATCGCCATTCCCGAGTACGTCGGTTGGCTTTTGGAAAACGGCGAGGATCCGAAAGCGAAGGTGGCCATCCCATCGGATGGCCTGGATGCCAAGAGCGCGCTTGACATCGCGCACCGGTGTTCGTCGAAAGTGGGGAAGCTTACCTTCGGAATCGGCACGAACCTTACGAATAACACGAAGGGTACGATGCCTTCCCATAAGTCCCTCTTCGGTCCCTTCGGTTCGTTCTCGGTGGTCGTCAAACCGGATGCGGCGTTCCGGACGGAGCAAGCCCGGTGGGTAAGCACGGTAAAACTCTCCGATAATCCGAGCAAGGCGATGGGCGCACCGGATCGGGTCGAACTTTTTAAAAAGACGTTTTGAGCGGAGGGAATGGAAGTGGCGGAAGTGAGCGTATAGCGTCATATCCGCTTCGGATTCCCATTGCCGAACTACCGCGACTCCGGTATCGAACCGAACGGCTTCGAGAAGAGATATCCTTGGGAGTAATCGACCCCCAGTTGCACGATGACTTCCTGTTCCTCGGGGGTTTCGATCCCCTCGGCGATGACCTTGATGCCGTTCTTGTGGGAATAATCGACGATCGTTTCCACGAGAATCCGGTTCCGGTCGTTCCGGTGGATGTTCCGCACGTATTTCATATCGATCTTGACGTAGTCCGGTTCGAAATCCCGCAAACGTGCGAAATTGGAGTACCGTGATCCGAAGTCGTCGATACCGATTCGGCAGCCCAGGGCTTTCAGTTCGCGTACGACTTCCATTGCCCGATCCGAATCCGACGGATCGACTTCTTCGAGGATTTCAAGCGTCAGCATGGCCGGATTGATTCCGGACGCCTCGATCTTCGAGCGGATGAAATCGACGGTCGAAGGGGAGAGGAGGTCTTCTTCGGACAGATTTACGGAAAAAGAATATTCCGGGTGTTCGAGCATGACCGGAATGATTCCGTCAATCATGGCCTGCGTGACGGACCGGAGCTTGCCGATCTTTTTCGCCGCGGGAAGGAATCTTCCGGGGAGGATGATATTGCCGTGTTCTTGGAAATCGCAGATGCGGGCGAGGGATTCGAATTTCTTCGCGGAATCGTCCGGAACGACATTTCCTCGGAACCCGAGTTTCCGCTCCCATCGCCGGAGCGTTTTTTCAAAAACGGGAAACCGCGTTAGGGGAGGATTGCGGACGATTTCCTGAAAGAACGGCTTTACGAGATTCTTCTCGAGTGCCAATCGGACGATCGAGGCCATTTCCAAGCCTTCGCGGTATTGTCCGCTCGTTTTCAGATTATCGTCGAATATGACGTACTCGCCGCGTTCCTTCGAATGCTGCAGGGCGCGCGAAGAGCTTTCCATAATTTCATGCCCGCTGCCGGACGACGTCACGACCCCTGCGGAGAAGGAGATGGGAATGGGATTTCCCAAATACGCCCCTTCCGAATTCTGCAATTTTTCCAGCAATCGGCCTACGGCCGAGTCTTCCATCGATCCGTCGAAGAGCATTCCGAAATCCGCTCCGTCGAGTTTATAGGCGGTTCCTCATTTGTTCGTGGCTAAGGTTTTTAAAATTTCCGCTACGTGGATGAGAACGGCATTTCCCGCTTCGTACCCGTAGGCGGTATTGATTTCGATAAGCCGGTTCACGTGGATGGACGCGTAGGTCTTCGGTCCCGGCTTCGCCAATTCTTCGTCCAATTGCGTTCGCGTAGGAAGCCCGGTGAGCGGATGGATCTTTTGATAAAAAAGATCCGCATGTCTCCGGCGGATGGCTTCCGCTTCGGTGATATCCTGTCGGACGACGGTAAAATAGACGATATCGCCATGTTCGTCCAAGACCGGCTTGACGATGGTATGCAGCCAAAATAGGCCCCCGTCCTTTCATTTATTGCAAATATCCCCGATCCAGACCTTCTTCGATTGGAGCGTTTTCCAGAAATCGTTCCAAAACTCTTTCGGATGAAAGCCCGAATTCATCGACCGGGTCGGTTTTCCAATGACTTCATCGCGGGAATATCCGGAAACCTCAAGAAATTTTTCGTTGACGTCGAGAATGGTTCCGTGGATGTCGATAACCATGGATGCTTCGTTGATACCGAAGAGGTCGATAGCCCGCTTCAGACGTTCGTTTTCAATCCGAATTTCACTGACATTACGACCGAGGAGGATGTTTTCGACGTAGAGGGCAACCGCTTCGGAAACGCTTAAATGAGCTCCGATTCTCTCCGTCGCCATCGTGACGATTTCCTCGGAAAAGACGTCGGCACCATGCCGTTCGGAAAGCTTCGAGAGCACTCCATCGAGGATTGCGTTCCCGTCTTCCGAAGTTCCGCGGCCGGAATGCCTTTCCAGTCGCGGGATGAGCGTGGCGACCCCGGTATTCATAATAAAACGTATTTTTAACTATATACGAAGCGATTATACGTGCCGGAAAATCGAAATCAAATGCAGAATGATTCTCGTATCGTCCC
>JAUPLX010000049.1 GCA_030836665.1 Patescibacteria group bacterium | reverse complement strand
TCGATGCTCGCGGACAATCGGGACAATATCAACACCGTCGGAAAGAACATCTCCGGACTCCGGACCGCCTACGAATTCCTCTCGGGACTCCCGATCATCCAATTCGAAAACGAAACGGTCGTGGTCGATATTCCCATGATTTCCGACGAAGACATCGACAAGGCGATTCTCGATCTTAACAAGACGAAGAGCCAGTGGTCGCGCGAAATCTCCGATAAGAAACGGTCGTGGTCGAAAGTGGCGAGCAAGGACGGCGTCAACGAAAAGGTGTTCGTCGAAGCCGAAGCCACCCTCTCTTCCATAGAATCGTGGGGGCGCTTCCTCGAAGATACCAAACGCTTCCCCGACAAGCTCTACCGCTACCTCACCTGGAAACAGCGCTACGCGGAACAGATTCTCTGTAACGTGGAACAGATCGAGCAATTCACCGGAGGGTACATCGCCGAAAACGGAAAACGTTTCCGCGCTTGGATAGAACTCGTCACGCTCCTGAAATCCATTATGAAATCGTGGCAGCTTATGGTAGACGTCTTCTACCAGCACATCGCGGATTGCGGAGTCTGCCGGAACGAACGTTACGACCTGAAGCATTTCATCTTCAAGGTCATCAGCGCCGTCATTCCGAAGATACCGATCATCAAGTTCCCGAAGTGGCCGGACGTCGTGCTCGACCTGCATAACATCCGCCTCGGACTCCGGATCCTCATGCCGGAATTCGATTTCCACGTCTCGCCGTTCGTATTGCCCCACCTTCCGAACCTCGCGCTTCCGGGCGTTCCGGGTCTCGGCGTCGGTTTGCCGACTTTGCCCGCGCCCCCGAAACTTCCGAACCTGCCGGATTTGCCGGACCTTCCGAGTTTGCCGATGGTCAAGCTTCCGGATCTGCCGCCTCCGCCGAAAATCCCGAAGATGTATTCGGCCGTCGAAGGGGTTTTGAAAATCCTCAAGCTCGTTTCGAAGATCCTCTGCATCCTCCGAAAGAATCCGTTCGTTCCGGAATGGCGCGCCGGAGACCAGATCGCCCAAATTACCGAAAGGCAAGGAAAATTACCGTTGGACTTCTTCAATATCGAATTCCCGAATTTCCCAACTTCGTTCGTCGACGCGATTCGCGTAACCACGTTCGTCAACGTCGAATTCCAAGTCGACTTCATTCTCGAAATGGCGAAATCCACCTTCCAGCCCGTCAACGAGTTCTCAACCGATCTGCGTTCGAGCGCCGCCGGAGCGACGGAGGCCGTCGGAATTCCGAGCAAGATCGACGCTACCGGCATCGTACCGCAGGGCGATACCCAGATCGATATCGGAGGTCCGCAGGGTATGAAAACGCCCGACGTCAGTAAAATGACAACGGCGGAACGCAAGGCCCTCATGACGAATTTCGCATGGACGATCGCACTTTCGTTCCAGGGATTGCTCTCGTACCTCGACCGGGAAAAAAGTAACGAGATAACGCTTGCGGAATTCAAGAAAGCCATCGCTTCGGAAGCCGCGAAACTCGCCGGATCCGACGAAAAACTCGTTGCCCAAATCGCCGACGTCCTCGGCCGGGCTTCGGCATACGACGCTTCGGAAGAGAAGAAGCTTACCGAAACGCTCCTTTCGGAAAACCGCGAGAAATTCGGAATCGTCAAAGACGCTATCCGCGGCGAAATCGACGAAGTGCGGACCATGAAGGCGAAGATCGAGGAATTCGACCGATGGAAGAAATCGAAATCTTCCGCCGCACTGCTCTCGAACCTCGGGAAAAGTGCCGAAAACGCCGTTTTCGCCTCGACCTTCGGACCCGTTGGAACCAGTTTCCAAGAGCGCGGAAAGGAACTCGAAAAGTTCGAGACGAAGAGCGCGGAAAAAATGGCGAAGCTCTATTCGAAAGATCGGAGCGCCGAAGATGTCGAATTGGACAAAATGGGTACCGACTTGATCGACCGCGTGCAGTCCCTTACGAAAGAAAGCCTCCGGAAGGAGCGCGCGCTCTCGGTAACCACTCCCAATCCGCTCGCTCTTCTCGGCGGTATCGATGACGGCGCTTCGTCGGACGGAAGTCTCGAAAACGGACAGCCGTTCCGTTTCGACGCGGATGCCGAAATCGCGAATCTCGCAGCTTCCAGCGCGAGCGAAAGCGAAGCCGCGATGAACCTGCAGTTCGTCTACCAGGGGCTCTACATCCAGGACGAAGGGCGCCAGACCCGTCTCTTCGACTACACCGAAGAACTCGTCGGAACCGAAGAAGCCATCATGATCGATACGACGAAATCGGGACCCGGATTCGAGGACGTCGTCTATTCCATGGATTCCGGACTCTATCTCAAGAGCAATCTCAAAACTCCGGCAATGTCCTATTCGACGGACAAGGTGGAAACCTACGAGATTTCGGACATCCTCGAACGTTCGCAAGACCCGAGCGCTCCGAATTTCTTCAAGGAGGATTTCGTCTCTTCGAACCAGATCAATTTCAGCTTCGATCCGGCCAAGGCTTCCGATCGGAAATTCCGTCTCGAATTCTACGATTACGTCGACCGGTTCGACCGATTGGATCGCGGAGAATCCGGACCTTCCACCCCGAAGCGCGCCGTAGACCTCTTCGCGGACATGCGGGACGATACCGTCGTCGACGCGAGCGGAACGGGCATTATCGTCCGAAAAGACGGCGCGTATTTCGATTCCGCGTCCGGTGAGGGCGAAATGACCTACCCGACCTTCCGAACCCTCTCCGACGGCGACGTCATCGGCATTGCCGGAGGACGGACCGTCCATACCGACGGAGGCGGGGCGAGAATCCGGTTCGCGCCGAACGGAGCCGAACTTTCGACGAGCGCCGTCATCGAGATTCCGAAACACGGGAACGCCGAATTCCTCGCGACCGGGGAATTCAAAGTCGAAAGCGGAACCGTCTACCTCTTCGACATTACCACGGAAACGAAGACGGTCGAACTCTCCACGATAAAAGGTCTCCCGGTACTCCCGGAGACGAGGATCCTCCTCTCGAAACCGGCTTCCAAGATCACCGTCGGATACCATGACGGAACCGAGTACGAACTGCGCGGACCCGCCGAATACGGATACTACGACCTCGGCAGAGTAATGCCGAAATATTCGGTATCTATCCCGCAGTCGAACGACTGGTACTATTCGAAGCTCTATTCCTTCGATGGGAAAAACGAAAGCGCCCACGCCTCCCTTACGCTCCTTTCGCCGCAATTGCAGGCCGACAAGGAGGGGCCGATCGTCGAATTCCCCACCAACTACAAGATTCCGGTATACGTGAAGGATACGGTGAATCTCAAAAAGTACGTCGGCGACGTTTCGGGGGTTTCCGACGTCTTCGTGGACGTGGATCCGACGAACGACCGCGACGGAAACAAGATCGCGAACGACGACCGCGACAGCGATTCCGCTTCGACGGGTTCGGGTATCGTCAGGTGAGCGGAATGGAAAGACCTCAGCATCGGGCCGTTCAATGCCCCGACGACGTTCAAGGTGCGAATGGTAGCCGCCGACGTCAACGGAAACAAAACCCCTCGCGACATTACGATTACGGCATACGTTCCGACGCCGTCGATTACCGCCGCTTCGCCTGCTATGGCGAACGGATCGCTCGACGTCCGCGTCGCCGGAGAACCCGTCGATATCTTCCGTTACCGCGGAGGACGGCTCTCCCGTCTCTCGGGATCCGGGGAAACGGTGACGGACGCTTCGGGCAATTTCGCTCGCGCGTTTACCGGAAGCGAAGGGGTCGTACTTACCCATTCGGGAAAAACGATTGCCGATATCGACGAAAAGACCGGAAAGATCGAAGTGAAAGATTCGGACTATTCGATTTCGGTACGACCGGCCGAAGCCAATAATCCGATGGTCGTCGCGGTGCGGGACAAAAACGGTGCGGAGATCTATTCGCAATCGTTCGCCCTCCCGGAAACGACGAAGATCGAAAACGTAGGACAGCTCTCGAACGTGAAGGATTCCGGAGTCTTCGTCCAAACGGAGAGCGACGTCGGTTTCGTCCGCAACGCTTCGGACGCGAAGTCGATTCCTGGCGGAGCGTTCCTCATCGGCGAAGACCATAAGCCGTTCGCCGGAATCGGAAAGGACGGAAACGTGTACCTGCTCGAAAAGGGATACTCGCTCTCCTACCGAAGCCAGTCCGGATATCCGCTCATCGTCATGAAAAACCGGACGGGATCCGTCGTCGCGGAAATCTTTTACCGCATCGAAGCGGAATACGTAATCAAATAGCATGCATCTCCTCGTCGACACCGTAAGCCCGGTCGCGGCATTCGTCTTTTTCGATTCGGACCGGAACGTCGTCCGAATCGACCGCGAGGCGATGTCCGGACGTGAATTCGAACGCTTCCTGGCCCGTATTTCGGAAAGCTGTGCGGAGCTCGGCATGAAACCCAAAGACCTCCAAGGCATCGTGTGCGTCCGAGGTCCGGCCGGATTCACGGGAATCCGCATCGTCTCGCTAACTCTCGGAACCCTCTCCTTTACGGCGGGAATTCCCCTCTTCGGCATCGACTACGCCGAGCTCCAATTGGCCGCCGGTTGGAACGGCGGAACGCTCGTCCGCGCGAATCGCGATGAGTACGCGTTCTCCCCTTCGCCCGGCGCGGGATTTTCCGTCATGCGGAAATCGGACGTTCCCGATGGGCGATATCGGGGAATTGCCGACGAGTTCGATTTTGAGGGTCGCGGCATTTCGGTAAAATCCGAAGTGGATTACGCATGGGCCGTCCGGTCGTTCGACCTCTCTTCCCCTTCGAACCGCATCGAACCCTTCTACGTAAAAAAGCCCCACATCACCTAATTCGGATTCCATGTCGGTTCCCCAAGATTTCCCCAGACTCGAAAACCTCCGCCCCGGAGAAGAAGTCCAGATGGTTATGAAACGGCACTGGATCGTCTTGGTACGCACGTTCGTGTACCTTGCGGTACTGATAAAGATTCCCCTGTTTCTTTTTCTGTTCCGAGGCGATATAGCGTCCCTCATCCCCCTCTCCTACGTAACGGTCTTCACGGTCATTTTCCTGGCCGTTTTCGCGCTCTTCATCTACGTCGATTGGCTCTCGAACGAACTCGATTTCTTCGTATTTACCAACGAACGGATCATCGGCGTGGACCAGATTTCATTCCTCAACCGCGCGATTTCGGAATGTTCGATGGACCGGGTGCAGGAAGTAAATGCCTTTTCCAAAGGACTCCTCGCGAACATCTTCAACTTCGGCACGGTGGACATCCGTACCGCTTCGGAAGATTCCCGGTTCGAAATGCACGTGATTCCGGCTCCGGTGGAACGCGCGCGGGAAATCCTCAACATCGTCCAGGAATTCAAGACCCGGCACCCCGGGACGTCCGCTCCGGCGGCACCGAAGGAAGCGTCCCTATAATCCGAATCTCTTTCCACCATGCTCGACCTCATCATCATCGGAGCCGGATCGGCCGGACTCCCCGCCGCCATGTACGCCTCGCGTTACGCGGTAAAAAACCTCGTTATCGGCGAACTCCCGGGCGGGGCGCTCGCCACTTCGCACCGCGTGGAAAACTGGCCGGGAACCCAAGCGGATAGCGGAAAATCCATTATGGACCGCTTCGCCGAACACGCGGTTTCTTCCGGAAGCGAAATCATCGCCGACCGCGTAGCTTCCGTAGAAGGAGCGAAAGGCGCCTTTACGGTCGTTACGTCATCGGGGAAAGTATTTCAATCGAAATACGTCCTCCTCGCTACCGGAAACCGGTACCGCCGCCTCGGAG
>JAUPLX010000006.1 GCA_030836665.1 Patescibacteria group bacterium | reverse complement strand
TTCGCTAAGTTTTCTTAATTTCCCTATGAATTTCTCCTTACTTTTATAGTAACCTTCCCCTGCTTTTTTAATTTTTACAGAATTAGACCTGTATATCTCATGTGCATAATCTTGCGATGCGCTAATAAATTTCTGTGATTCATCCATACTTGGAAAAATCCTCAAAAACTCAGCTATTTTATCGCAAGCGTCGTGATAATCATCAGCGTCACGTGGGGCTTCATATTGATGATACATGGTGGCGGTAAACCCGCGTTCCATAGAATCAATCAGTTTTTCTATTTCCTCATAATTTACGCGCCTCTTGGAAATGACCTCCTTATGATTGGATAGTCGATAGTGTCAATATGCCAGAAAAATACCGAAGATACCTGTAATAATCGAGGCAACTACCGTATCCGACATTCGTAAAATCGATTAGATATCCAAATTCGTTACGTGCTTCGCACGGCTGAGAATGAAGCGCTTTCTTGGCATAACCTCCTCCCCCATAAGCACCCGGAAAGTCTCGTTCGCGCGTTCGGCATCGAGAACCGTAACGCGGTTCATCTTGCGGACGGCGGGATCCATGGTGGTTTCCTTAAGCTGGTCCGGATTCATTTCCCCGAGACCTTTGTAACGCTGGGTGCCTTCGGAAGAAATCGCGTGTTCGGCGATGATACGGAGCTTCTCTTCGTCGTTGAACGCGTACCATATCTGCTTGCCCTTCTGGAGCTTGTAGAGCGGAGGAAGCGCGATGAACACGTGTCCGGCATCGATGAGCGGACGCATGTAGCGGTAGAGGAACGTCAAAAGGAGCGTGCGGATGTGCGCGCCGTCGACGTCCGCGTCCGTCATGATGACGAGACGGTGGTAGCGGAGGCGGGAGATGTCGAACGTATCGCCGATGGAAGTTCCGAGAGCGATGATGAGGTTCTTGATTTCCTGGTTGGCGAAGAACATGTCGATAAGGGCCTGTTCGGTATTGAGGATCTTTCCGCGAAGGGGGAGGATGGCTTGGAATTCTCGGTCGCGGCCCTGTTTGGCGGAACCTCCTGCGGAGTCTCCTTCGACGATGTAGAGCTCCGATTTGCGCGGATCGCGGGAGGAACAGTCGGCGAGCTTTCCCGGAAGGGTCATGCCTTCGAGGGCGCCCTTGCGGATGATCGTGTCGCGGGCGTTACGGGCGGCCATGCGGGCACGGAACGCGAGGAGGCACTTTTCGATGATGCCGCGGGCAGTGCGCGGATTTTCCTGGAGGAAATCGTAGAGGCCTTCAGCGACGACGCGGTCGACGATTCCGCGGACTTCGCTGTTTCCGAGTTTCGCCTTGGTCTGGCCTTCGAACTGCGGTTCGGCGACTTTTACCGAGAGAACGGCGGTAATGCCTTCGGACATGTCTTCGTTGCCGAGGTTGGTGTCCTTTTCCTTGAGGATTTCCTGTTCGCGGGCGTATTTGTTGACTACGCGGGTAAGGGCGGTGCGGAATCCGACGAGGTGGGTTCCGCCTTCGGGAGTGTGGATGTTGTTGACGAAGGTGACCACCTTTTCGGTGTAGTCGTCCTTCTTGTACTGTACGGCGACCTCGACCTGCACTCCGTCGAGATTCTTATCCACCCAGAAGATATCTCCGATGGTATCGTCGCGACGGTTCAGGTGGTAGACGTAGGATTTGATCCCGCCTTCGAAATAGAACCGATTCCGTTCGCCGTTCCGCTCGTCTTCGAGCGTAAGGGTAATGCCTCGGGTGAGGTAGGCTTGTTGGCGAAGACGGCTTAAGACCGTCTGGTAGTCGAAAACGGTGACCGAGAACATCGAATCGTCCGGCCAGAAGCGTATCAGGGTACCGGTTTCCTTGGAGGTTCCGATCTTCTCGACCTGAGCGTCCGGAACGCCACGGGCGAAACTCTGGAAATACTTGCCGCCATCCTTGTAGACGGTGGCTTCGAGCTTGTTGGAAAGCGCGTTGACGACCGAAGCGCCGACTCCGTGGAGACCTCCGGAAACTTTATATCCGGATTCTTCGCCGCCGAATTTTCCGCCGGCATGGAGAACCGTGAGAACGGTTTCGAGCGTGGATTTCTTGGTCTTCGGGTGAACGTCGACCGGAATGCCGCGTCCGTCGTCCAAAACGGAACAGGAATTATCCGCATGGAGCGTGACGGTGATGTTTTTCGCATGTCCTGCCATGGCTTCGTCGATCGA
Organism: Patescibacteria group bacterium; assembly: GCA_030836665.1. Lineage (GTDB taxonomy): Bacteria > Patescibacteriota > Gracilibacteria > BD1-5 > UBA2023 > JANJWP01. The sequence continues at coordinate 1,723 of JAUPLX010000006.1, read as the reverse complement.
GTTGTCGACGATTTCCCAAATGAGGTGGTGGAGACCGCGTTCATCGGTGGAACCGATGTACATACCGGGGCGCTTGCGCACCGGCTCGAGGCCTTCGAGGATTTGTATATTGCTGGAATCGTAGGTGCTTCCGGACATAAAAAAAGCGGTACCAAAATAGTCCCGCGGATTATACGGAAGGATGTGGGAAAGTAAAATCGAATTACGCCCGGTTTTCCGCTTGCCGTTCGGCTTTCGGGCGGATTCATGCCGCATTCAGAATCGCTTGGCGGAAAGGGTCTTCGATTTCCGGAAACCGGATAAGCGCTTCCACGCGGTAAAACGTGAGTTCCTGAAGTACCGGATGGCCCCGTTTGATACCGCGCGCCATCGTCAGTTCCAGCAGGAGGCGGTCGATTTCGTCGATGAAAATTTTCGCTTCGAAATCTTCGGGACGAGCGTTCGAATCCGGTTCGGTAAAATATTCGTACACTTTCATGGCTACGGGGTTTTTCGCTATTTTCTTCGAAACGATTCCGTAGGTCGGCGAACTTTTCGGATTCGATTTCCGCTCGTCCGATACCGTTTCGCGTTCGAGTTTCCGCCTTTGGCGTTCCTCGGCGCGTTTCGCTTCCTTCTCGGCTCCGGAGAGGGATTTCCGATCGGGCTTTTTCCATTTCGAATACTTCTGGTCGGAGAGTACCGTGACGGTTTCTCCCCGTATTCCTTCGACGGCTTCTTTCAGGGATTCGAGCGATTTCGGCAGAACGGGTCCCTTCTTCGCGATTTCGGCGACCATGCCGTTCCAAACGGCGTCTTCGTCGATCTCCGCACATTCGGGAATTCCTTCCGAACGGGATTTTCCAGAAAGCACCGCCCCCTCGGGGTCGTATCCCAAAAGCGCTTCGGTAGTCTCCCTGACGGTTTTCGAAACGCGCTCCACCTTCCCTTGGGAAATGACGAATGCGGCAGCGCATTTTCCCGGGAGTATTTTCGGGGATTTCGCGAAGGATTCCGAAATCGAGAGTTGGATTCGTGACTTGAACATTTCGCAGGTTAAATCGGCCTTTTTTTCGATGGGGTATCGTTTCGGAGCGCGAACGCGTCGTTCCATCCGTTCCAGAACGGGAAATCGGCGACGTCTTCGACGCTTCTCGCGAAAATCCAGTCACTCCAAGCTTTCCCCGTTTCTTCGCGGTACCCTTCCTCGTTTTCGAATTTCCGAAGGACGTTCGTCAGGATTTTCGTTACGAATATCCGCTTCGCGTTTTGGAAAAACGCCGCCATGGCCGGATTTTCGAGAGCGTTCGCCGTACGTCCGAGAACGAACAGCCTCCGGATCGCCGCCGCGACTTCGCGGTTCCGGGATTCTTCGTCCGCCGAGGCGCACTGCGACAAGAGCGCGTCGGCATAGGTTTCCGGGCGAATTTGTTCGGAAAACAGGCTTTCGAGCGAGTTCTTCACCCTTTCGGAAACCGCGGGGGCGGTCTTTCCCCTCTTTTCGGACGGAACCGATGCGGTATCGACGCGTTCGCCGCCGCATGCCGCGGGAGTCGATTTATCGAATTTCATAGGTCTATTTGCGGTTATTCCTGCCAAACTTCTCTTTAATACGCTTGGCTTCGGCCTTGCCGAGCTTCTCTTCCAATACCATGTCCAACTCCCCTTCGTCGTTCCAGAGCGATACGTCGTACGAGATTCCGCGGTCTTTCTTCAGCCGGTAATCGGCGTAATTCCCATAGGA
>JAUPLX010000048.1 GCA_030836665.1 Patescibacteria group bacterium | reverse complement strand
GGGAATCCGTTTCCGTCTCCCGGCGCTCCTTTCGAAGCCCAAGTCGAACTTTCGGTACGTGGCGATGTACGTCGGACTTACGCTCGCGTCTTTCGCCCTCCTTGCCGTAGCGGTCCTCTATTTCGCGTTCCTCCATTCGCTTCCGGCCATCGAATCGATCGAGGGGGACGTCCTTCCCGAGAGTACTATCATCTACGACCGCAACGGGGGTGAACTCTACAAACTCTACAACGAAGAGAAGCGCACCTACGTTCCGTACGCGTCGATTTCGGATCAGATGAAAAACGCCATCATCGCCGCCGAGGACAAGACCTTTTTCGAAAATCCGGGTATCGATTTCCGCGGACTCGTCCGTTCCGGGGTGAATTACCTCTTCGGTAAGACCGACAAGATCCAAGGAACTTCCACCATTTCGCAACAGCTCATCAAGAATACGTTCCTTTCGAACGAACGTTCCATCGAGCGCAAGATGAAGGAAATCTACCTCTCCTATCGGCTCAATTCCAAATATTCGAAGGAAAAGATCCTCGAACTCTACCTCAATAAGATTTCGTTCGGCAATAACGCCTACGGCGTCGAGGAAGCGTCGAAGACGTATTTCGGAAAGAGCGCCAAAGACGTCGGCATCCTCGGGTCCACCATTCTCGCTTCGCTCCCGAAAGGGCCCACGTACTATTCGCCGTTTTCCCACCGTGACCGCCTGATGGGATATTTGTACGCGTACTCGGAAGGCGCCGAAGGGGATAAGGTCTTCCTCGATTCTCCCGAGAAGATGAAGGAGTACGCCAAATACGTGGAGGCCTTCAAAAAGACGGTGAACGATTGGGAAATCACCCGCCGGAATTCCGAAGACGCCCGCGTATGCGGATTGGATCAAAAGACCCTCAAAGCCGAACGCCGCCTCGATTCTTCGGGTTGCGCGGATATCGCGTACAAGGATTTCCTCGGACTTCTCAACGGCATCCGCATCGGCTCGGGATCGCTCGCCGATACCGGTACCGGAGAAACCGTGACCGGAACCGGAAAGACTTCGAGCGGCGCGTCCATCGGCGCGTCCACCTATCTCGAATACAATACCGGCCGAAAGGATTTCGTAGCCGGACGCTTGCTTGAGGATGGGAAAATCACTCCGGAAGAATACAAGAACGTCATCATCGGCGGTCTCGATTTCCAATTTCGCAAATACAGCGAGAACATCAAATACCCGCACTTCGTTTTCTACGTCAAAGACTATCTCGAACAGAAATACGGAAAGGATTTCGAATCGCAGGGCGGACTTAAAATATTCACGACCATCGACCCGACCCTCCAAGACAAGGCCGAGGAACTCGTAAAGAAGCAGGTCGCCATCAATAAGGATAAATATGGGGCGACCTCCGCCGCGCTCGTATCGCTCGACAATAAGACCGGACAGATACTCTCCATGGTCGGCGGCCCCGATTATTTTGACGAAGAACATGGAGGAAACGTGAACATGGTGACCGCCCGAAGACAGCCCGGATCGAGTTTCAAACCCATCGTTTACGCCCTCGCGATTTCTAAGGAGGCCATTTCCCCGGAAACCCCCGTATACGATGTCGAAACCAAATTCGGCAAATGGGAACCCGACAACTACGACCGGAAATTCATGGGGAAAATGAAGGTCCGAACGGCGCTCGACTTTTCGCGCAACATTCCGGCAATCAAGATGTTCGCGGTAGCCGGAGGCGAAGAGAGCGTCGTGAAATTCGCCCGGAGCCTCGGAATGGCTTCGCTCCAAGAAGACGGCAATTACGGCGCTCCGCTCGCCATCGGAACCGGCGAGGTGAAGCCGCTCGAAATGCTTTCCGCATACAGCGTTTTCGCGAATGCCGGATGGAAAAAGGAAATTATTCCCGTCATGCGAATCGAGGATCGGAAGGGGAACGTCATCGACCGCTACGTCGAATCCAACGGCAAATACGTATTCTCCGACGCGGCGTCGTACGTGCTTTCGACCATCCTTTCGGACGCGAAGAGCCGCCCGAGCGATTTTTGGAACAACGTCCTCACCCTCAAGGGGCGCCCCGTCGCCGCGAAGACCGGAACCTCCAATAAGGACGTCAGCGTGGGGAAGGAAAAAAAGATCCTCCCCCGCGACCTCTGGACCGCCGGATACACTCCGCAGATTACGACCATCGTATGGGCCGGGAACGTTGACGGAACCGAAACGAAAGGAACGTGCGACGGGTTGAACTGCGCCGCCCCGATTTGGCACGACTATATGGAATACGCCCACCGCAACCTTCCGAAAGAAACGTTCGTAAAGCCGGATAGCGTATATTCGGCGACGATATCCGGAATCTCGGGAAAGCTCGCGAGCGAAAATACTCCGGAATGATTCCGGGAGACGTCGATCTTCGCGGTCAAACCCACCGCTTACGAAAATTCGATGAAGGAAGTCGAAGTCGATTCGCTCTGTAACGGCAAGGTTACGGACGCCACTCCTCCCGATGCCGTGAAGAGGGGGTACCTAATCAATATCAACCCGATTATCGACGCCTACGACCCGGATTGGCTCGTTCCCATCAAATCGTGGGTGCGCTCCGAAGCGGGGACCGCGTATTTCGCGGAGGCGAAAGGAACCATCATTACGGACTATAAAGACGAGGTCTGCGAACGCCCGGGCGTATCCGCTTCGAAAATACTCGTATCGACGAACCTGGGGGACGTGCAGGTCCGGCCTCTGGGCGCGAACGCCATCGAGGTCAACTACGAATCCGACAATCCCATCGTGAAGCTTAAATTCGAACGCGACGGCGAACTCTTCAAGGAAATCGCCATCGAAGGCGAGAAGACCGCCGGAACCTACCGGAACGCCGCGTTCGACTTCAACGACTCCTTCAATGGCGAGCATACTCTCGGCGTCATCGCGGTCGACAAATACGGATATTCCGGGCGCACTTCCGTCACGGTACGTTTCGGTCGCGGAAATAACGAAACCCCCGTCATTTCCGTTTCGAATCCCGCCGACGGTTCCGTAAAGATCTACGCCGACCAATACTTCAATCTCCGTTTCGAAGTATCGGACGCTACCGAAATCGTAGCGAACAACCTCCTGCTCGATGGGAAACTCTGGAAGATTCTCGGAGGAGGGAACTCCTTCGCGATAGCGATTAACGAAGAGAAAAATTTCACCGTAGGACCCCACGTCCTTACGATCGAATCCACGGATTCGTATCGCGGAAAGACGAAGAAGGACATCGAGTTCGAAGTGCTCGCGAAATAGGGCCGCACGCCTTCGCATTAAAAATAAAAGGGTTCGGAAAAAGCAGATTCCGAACCCTTTTATTTTTGTTTTTTAAGAAAAGACATAGGATTGTCAATGGTTACGGAATGACGACATATCGGTTATCCATATTCCCATGTTCTCCGCACGTTCGCTCGTATCCGGTTTCATCGCCGGACTCCTCATTTCCTCCGCGCCGCTTTCTTCGTATGCCGCGCCTTCGGTGTTTCCGGCAAGGAACCCGTCGTACCAAACGGGAAACGCCCCGCTCGACGGATTGCTCGCCGAATATGAGAAATCCATCCGTGCCAAAGGGGATTCGCCCCGCATTTCCGCTTTCGTTCGGGAATCGTCCGGATTCAAGAACCGCAAGATTTCGGAAGGCCTCCGCGACGAAATCCTGAAAAACCGCATCGAATCGGTATCCAAGAACGTCCTTTCCCAGAGACTTCCCGCGAATATCGCTTCCGAGTCCGTAAAAAAAGCCGTACTGGGCGATTTGAAGGGGTCTTTCAAAAAACGGAACTCAGCCGATTTCCGCGTTTTCGTCCGTACCTCGCTTTCGCGTGCCGACCTCGAAGCGGCGCTTTCCGCTTTCGGTAATGCGGAAATGACGTTTTCGTTCCGCGCGGAAGACGGCAAGGACGTTTACGAAATCGCGTTCCCGGCATCCGGACGATATGCAAAGACGCTCGGCGTAAAATTGGAAAAGGGGGAAATTC
>JAUPLX010000047.1 GCA_030836665.1 Patescibacteria group bacterium | reverse complement strand
TATCGGAAACGCGGTCATGGCCTATCGGTAAAGCGAACCCGCCAATACCGAAACGGTGACGATGGCGGCGAGGGCGGATATCTTCGGACTTGGGAATTTCCGTATTCGAACGGAATCGAAGACGATGGTCAGTACGAGGGAAAGCATTCCGAGGAGCGAAGTGGCGACGATTCCGATATCCTTCAGAAGGAAGAGCGATATGACGAAAGTGACGAGCCAAATGCCGTCGTTTACCGCCGTCCATCCCGTCAAAGCGACGAATTTTTCGCGGACGAATACGGGAAAATCCTTTTTCCACAAGAGAACCCCGAGTGCGACGAACGTAGCGAGGGTCACGTCGAAAAGCGTAATGGTAAAGGGGGTGGCTTTCAGGGCGACGTACCCTATCGCCAGGGAAGAAAACGCACGGAAAACACCGGATACCGCGAGTATCGCGCAGTATTTATTGAACGAGAACGAGCGGAAATCGATGGAAAAAACGATGATGGCGAAAATGGCCGCGAGCGCGGAGGCAAACGAAGCCGCCGAAGAATCCGCGAAAAGGAAAAATCCCGCGACGATGGTGAAAAGCCTTCCGGTTTCGTTATACGGGGCCAATACCCCGGCCTTTTCGTTGGCGTAGACGTATTGCCCCACGAGCGAACAGACGATGCCGGCAAACGAAGCGCCGACGGCGAGAAAAGGAATGAGCGGAGCCGAGAGATAGGGGCCGAAGTCGACGTTCGCGAAATTCGAAAACGGCGATGCCACGAGAAGGATGGCCGCGATCAGGGGGATGACGACGGCGTTGTTATAGAACGTGCGGAACATCATGGAAGCCCCTACCGCAATCCCTGCGGAAATGGCCCTCTGGTAGGCGAAGGTGTTGAACACCGAAAGCACGGACGAAACGATTCCCCAAAACATGTTTCCGGACGGTGAGGAATTATCCGCGGGCGATGAGGCTGCGTTTTATGTCGATGGTATTTTCCTGAACCCGGACGAGATTCTTGTCGAGCGCGAGCATGAAGCCCGCGAAGAAGTTGATCGCCGAAAACGGATTCGGATTCGCGGAATGGTAGATATGCGCGAGAGCGGCGTCGATCTTTACTAAAACGTCCTTGCGGGCATCGGCGTCTTTCATGGCCATGAGGTATTCGTCCTTTGAGGTGCGGAGTTCGGCAGGAAGGATGCGGTCGATGTCATGGGTGGTTTCGATTTCGTCGATCTTCGAAAAGATTTCCTCGATTTCTTTCGCGTCGAGTCATTCCCCCGCTACGATGGCTTCGGCGGTCGTCACGTCGATAAGGTCGCGTTCGACCATCGAACGTAAAAAGGCGAGCTTCTTGTCCTTATCGAGACGGGAGAGGAGCTTTTCCTTATTTTTCCGAAGACGGAGGGCGTTCGCGATTTCGACCTTCTTCTCAGCTTCAAGGCGTTCGCGGTCTTTCTTCTCAGCTTCCGCGGCGGTTTCGACGGAAATTCTCTGTTTTTCGGACATGGGATTTTAGGTTTATACGGCTCAGGCCACGATACAGAACATGACTAAAATCGCGACGATGATATCCTTTTTATCGGGCTTGTCACCATAAACGAGATACGACGCGGCGAGCGTTACCGCGAGAGTGATCATAGAAACGAGGATGGCGAGGACCAATCCGATTTCCCGATAGAGGAACAAATTGATGGCGGTGACGAATATCCAGCAGAAATTCGACACCACGTTCGTCCATACGAAGGGGAAACGGTGGCGTTTCGCCGGAATCCGGAAGCCCCTCGGACGGAAAAGGAAATAGGCGCCGAGGATGACGAATCCGAACGAATTCTGAATGAAGACGATGGAGAACGGGTGATAGAGTCCGACGAGGAAAGCCGAAGTTACCGCAGCAATGGCACGAAACGTTTCCGATACGGCGAGCAGGAGGCAATATTTATTGAAACGGAATCCCTTCTTCCAATCGAAATTCGAGAAGAATATTACCAAACTGGCGACGATGGCGCCGACGAAAGCGTTCATCGAAGTTTCCGAGCGGAAGAGGACGAATCCCGAAAGAACGCAGAGTATTTCGGAAATCTGGGTATATGGAGTGAGAACGCTGATTTTTTCGTGGGAATACGCGTAGGTCAAAAATCCCCCGCAAATGATGGTGGCGGCGGCAATGAAAGCGAAAATGAGAAAGAATTTCCACGAAGCGCCCACCGATAGGAAATCCCGGACGAACTCCGTCGGAAAAAACAAGAAAAAGATCGGCGTGAGCGCGAGAACGATGAGGTACCCGAAAAAATACAGGAAATTCACGTCCTGCTTGGTCTTCGAAGAAATATCGGCCGCGCGCTTATAGACGACCGTATCAAGTACGTCGAGAAGGGAGGATACGAGGGCGTATCCAAGGGAAACGAGGGCGTTCATACCAGAGTATCCTACCCCAAAAGCCCGAAGGAATCAAAAGATCGGGGGTTTTCGGAAAAATTCAAGAAAAATTCCTTTCGGACCATGACAAATCCGCTTCGATAGGTACAATCCCCCGAAGTTCGATTCGAATGGCTCGAAGGCCCGTTTTTCCATTACCGAAATCCCATGTTCCGTTGTTCCGCCTGTGCCCACGTCCAATCCAAG
>JAUPLX010000046.1 GCA_030836665.1 Patescibacteria group bacterium | reverse complement strand
TCGTCTCCTGGAACGTTAACGGAATCCGCGCTTGCGTTACCAAAGGCTTTCTCGATTATCTCGCCGTAGAAAACCCCGACGTCATCGGCCTTCAGGAGGTGAAGGCTAAAGAAGACCAGAATCCCGTACCGCTCGAACTCGCTACGATGGGATACCAGGTCTTTTGGCATGCGGCCGAACGGCCCGGATATTCGGGAACGGCCGTTTTTTCGAAAAAGGCCCCGGTTTCCGTAACGTACGGAATGGGTTGAATCATCCACGATGACGACGAAGGTCGCGTCACTACCCTCGAATTCGACGATTTCTTCTTCGTGACGGTATATACCCCCAACGCCAAACGCGAACTCGAACGCTTGGAATACCGCCAACTTTGGGATTCGTTCTTTTTTGACCACTTGAAGCGGCTCGAAGAATCGAAACCGGTCATCGTCTGCGGCGATCTGAACGTCGCGCACAAGGAAATCGACCTTACCAATCCCAGGGGGAACCGCGGGAATGCGGGCTTTACCGACGAAGAGCGCGCCGGTTTTCAGAAATTCGTCGACGCCGGATTCGTCGACACGTTCCGGCATTTTTATCCCGATACTCCGGAACAATATACCTGGTGGAGCAATTTCGCGCGGTCCCGCGAACGGAACATCGGTTGGCGCATCGACTATTTTCTCGTTTCGCCCGTTCTCGTCCCCCGTCTCGAAAACGCGTTCATCCGACAGGAGGTCCTCGGTTCCGACCATTGTCCGGTAGGAATTACGGTTCGGGAGGGATAGGGTCGGTTCGGGAGGATGTGGAAGATTTCGTCGATTTCTGAGGCCGACGGTACGGGGTCGAAACGGATAACGGATTCCGTCCCGTCTCATGCCGGTTCCGGAAATCGACGGTCCGGAATCCGTTATCCGTTCCTCCGGAATTTCCGAAGGCCGATGCTGAGACGAAATCTTCCACATCCTCCCGAACCATACCACGTAACCTTCCGACCCATGTCCCAGGAAAGACGGGCCATACTCGCCGCATCCGGCGCGGCCGTAACCCTCGCCATCGCGAAAGCGACCGTCGGAATCCTTACCGGCAGCATGGCGGTACTTTCGAGCGCGGCGGATTCGCTCCTCGACTTCTTCGTCTCGCTCGTCAACCTTTTCGCTATTAAGAAGGCCGAATCTCCGGCGAATGAGAAATACCACTACGGCTTCGGGAAGGTCGAAGGTCTCGGAGCCCTTTTCGAGGGACTCATCGTCGCCGCTTCCGGTATCGGAATCGGCGTGGTTTCGGTCAATAGGCTCATTGCCGGAAAGGGGCCGGACGAACTGGGTCCGTCGCTCTACGTCATGCTTTTTTCCATCGCGGTTACGGGCATTCTCGTCGCGTTCCTCGCCAGGGTCGCCAAATCTACCGGCAGTCTCGTCGTCGCTTCCGACGCGCTCCACTACAAGACCGATCTCCTCTCCAACGGGGCCGTGCTCGTAGGAGTGCTGTTCATGCAGTTTACCGGCATGCTTTCCGTCGATGCCTGGATATCGCTCGCCGTTTCGTTCTATATCGTCCATTCGGCTATCGGAATCATCCGGGACGCCGTAGCCATGTTGATGGACCGAAGCCTTCCGGAAGACGAAGTGTCCGTCGTCCGTTCGATTATCGAAGCCGAAATTTCCCAAGGGAACGCGGAGAGCTACCACTTCTTCAAGACTCGGAAATCCGGAAAGATCCGCCATGTCGAGTTCCATCTCGTATTACGTCCGGACATTCTCTTATACGATGCCCACGAGATTGCTGATAGTATCGAAATCGAAATCCGCCGCCGTCTCGACCATGCCGAGGTACTCGTGCATCTTGACCCGTTCGATGACTCTTCGATAAACGAATCCCGTTCGAAATAGGAAAAACCCTTCTTCGACCGTTTTTCGTGAATTAAAATCCCGTTGCAGTTCAGGATATCCCGCGTAAAATACGCTCCGTACCGTTTTTATTTTCTGATAACGCCGCGCGTCCCATGTCCGCCCGAAAAAACGCCCCCCTTTCCGTTCCCGGCTCCCTCCGCGCCTCCGACTCCGTCTCCTCCCGGGTCCTCCGCGCCAACGCCTCCCGCAGGCTCTCCGGCTTCACCCTCGCCGAACTCATCGTCGTGGTGTCGATATTGGCGATCCTCGCCACGGTAGGCTTCCTCGCGCTCTCGGGTTACTCCGGCGACGCCAGGGACGCGACCGTCAAGGCGAACGTCCGCTCCGTCGCGACGGCCATCTCCTCCGAATCCGCCGCCACGGGCAACTCGCCCCGGTACTACGTAATCCACGATCCCGCGTACGCCCTCTCCGGCGCCTTCGCCTACGTCGACGGGGACCCCGTCGCCCTCACCGGCGGCGACGTCGGCCAGCCCCCCGAGGATTCCAACTACACCGCCGGAAAACCGGACTACGTAAAGCTGAAGCTCGACCCGGAGAAGTTCCGCGTCTCCTCCTCGGGCCTCCCGGGAAAAACGCTCGCCCTCGCGCTCTCCGCGTCCGCTCCCGGGACTCCGGCGAACGCCGCCTTCGACCCCGCTTCCCAGATGGCCGCCGCCTTCGACTCGAAGTCCGTGGCCGGCAACGGCATACCCCGCAACGCGAGCTACTTCCAGGTGGCGGGGATCTCCCCGGACACCGGGGCCGTCTCGGTCGCCGGGAACTTCCCGCCCCCGACTCCCGCCGAGTCCGCTTCGGGCGCGGTCTCGGGACTCATTAAAAACCCGAACGCCACCGGAACCGACGCGGGGATCACCGCCATCGCGGACGGTGAAAACCTCAACGTCGCCCCGCTCGCTTCCTGCGCGTTCAACGGGCAGACGGTAGCCCACGGAACGTCCGTTACGGCCTACCAAGCCGCATCCGTCACAGTGCCCGCTTCCTGCACGAGCGAGACGCGCACGTGTAACCTCGGCGTCCTTTCCGGCACGTACGCGGCGGCATCCTGTGCCACGGCCTGTCCGACCGGATTCGCCAAAATCCCCGGAAACTCCGAGTTTCCGACCGCTTCCGCCGATTTCTGCCTCGCCAAGTACGAGATGAAGTTCGCGAGCACTTCCGGACAAACGCAGTATACCGCCGACGTCTGGAAAACGTGGAACTGGAACGTCGGCGCGACCGTCGCGAGCATCCCGGGAACCACGCCCATCGCGACCCTCACCCAATCCCAAGCGATCGCCGCCTGCGCGTCGCTCGGGGCCGGATACCACCTCGTCACGAACGACGAATGGATGGCCGCCGCCCGCAATGCCGAATCCGTCGCCGCCAACTGGTCGGGCGGGGCCGTAGGCAACGGCGGGATGTTCCGGGGAAATACCGGCGTGGACGACGCCCTCGGATGCAACGACGCGGGCGCGGACAACGTCGCCGCGGCTTCCGCGGACAACGCCTCGCTTTCCAATACGCGCTCATCCTGCGCCGACAAGCGCCAGCTGGGGCTCACCAACGGCGAAATCCTTTGGGACATGGCCGGCAACGTCTGGGAACACGTCAACGGGGCGAACACTACGGACGGAACGAACTACGCTACCATGAACGGCAACGTCTGCGGAACCACGGACGGATGGTACTCGTTCTCTAACAACGACGGAGTCGCCGCATGTACTTTCAACTCGCCGACCTATACGTACGCCAAATACGGCCCCGCGACCGCGAACATGAACGCCTCAAACGGAATGGGACGCATCTATTCGTATCCGACCGGAGGCACCAACCGCGTACTGCTTCGCGGCGGTGGCAATGGTGGCGACCACGCCGGCGTCTTCACGCTGCTCCTGAATTGGGACGCGCCGTTTTCGTATCGCAATGTCGGCTTCCGCTGCGCGCTCCGTTAGGAGGGCGTGGGCAATCCGGCCGTCCGCCTTTCGGTGAACGTCCTCGTTTTCCGTGAGTTCTTCCGCCTCGCGTTCGATTCGGGGGTGGGGATTCCGCTATCCGGATTTCTTTATCGTTCGCGAAACTGCCGTCCGTACGTTCTTCTTCCGCGTTTTGATTTTTTCCGCGCCCGTCCCCGATTTTTCCACCGTCGAGACGTAGATGGCCTCGTTAAACCATTTCGCCTTGCGCGAGAGGGATTCGAACGGTTCTTTCTGTATTTCCGAAGAACGGCCTTCGTAGTAGGAAACCTCTTCGATCTTCCCATCGTTTCCGATTTTCGCCCCCACGATTACCCCGACGTGCTGTCCGACGTATCCGGTGACGCGGCGTCCGTCGGGAGTGTTCCAGTCGAGTCGGGC
>JAUPLX010000045.1 GCA_030836665.1 Patescibacteria group bacterium | reverse complement strand
TTCGAGAAATGCGTCGTCATGTCCGCGTTTATCTCCGCTTGCAGGTCCGTGCCGGCTTTCCGGAACGTGCGGACGACCACGTCGGAACATACGCCCGTTTCCAGCGGAACGTCGCCGTTCGGAAAACCGAGCTTCCGGTAGGCGGGGTCGTATCCCGTCGTCACGCCGATTTGCGCGTAAGCCCCGCTGAGGAACTCGGCCGTTTTCCCATCGGTCGGAACCGTCCGGTATTCCGATACCGGTTCGTCCGCCGTTTCCGCTCCGCTTTGAAAAACCGTTCCCGCCCGTGGCGTAAGGTATCCTTCCCGTTCCATAAGGCTCCGTATTCCGTATATGGCCGACAAAAGCGCCAATACGATGGAGAAAAACGTTCGGAAACTGATCGGGGTCGATGCCATGCCGGCATTATGGGGAAAACTCCGGCATATTCCAAACGAAATCCCGCCCGGTGGAGTTTTTCCTTTCCATAAAAAAGCCGCCCGAAGGCGGCGGTTGTGACGAACGGATGGCGGTTACCCCCCGTCGCACTTCACGACGGACATGATGCTTTCGACCATTCCGAAGTCGATCGTCAGCACGTCGTCGTTCCCTTGGCCTCCCGGCGACGTGAGGCGGATATACATGACGGCGTACACCGGTTGCGGCTTGCCCGACCCCTTCAGCGGCTTGCCGTTGAATTTTCGGTACGGGTCCACCGCGATGCGGAGTTCGCGTTCACAGCCGTCCTCGTCGTCTTTTTCGTGGCGGTACAGATGGAACGGGAAGGCATCCCCGTTGATGTGCATCGGCCCGCGGACCTCCCAATCGCGATCGTCTTTGGGAATCGGGCGGCAGGGATCCTTGCTCGCAAGGTGCGAGACGAGCATTCCCGCAAGCAGGACGGATTTTTGTTTCGGTTCGCGTTTCGGCACGGCGTTCTCCTTTTCGTAGGGCATTCCGGTTGGAATGATGTTTTTATAATCAAGAAAATAAGCATGTCAATATTTCAATAACCGGGGGGTATTGATGGGAAAAATTAAAACGTCAATTGAAAATCCTAAAAATTGCCTATAGTTAACAGCCTATGGCAATCACGCTGAATAATAAGAGTATTCTCTACATCGATCCGAACCTCAGCTACGCGTCGACCATTTCGAACGCGCTTTTTCCCGACGTTGCCAGTAAATCCCAAACGAGAAACACCCTCGAACAGTCCAAAGGGTACTTCGACGCCATCCGCCGCATCAAGGGCAAGAGCGAGGAAGTCGAACGGCTCAGGTCTTCCACGGCGCAAAAAGTCGGCGCCATCATCGCCAAAAACTACGACATCATCCTCTGCGAATACGAACTCGGCGATAGTCGGACCGCGCAGGAATTCCTCGAAGAAATCCGTCGGCGCAAGCTCATTCCGCTTTCGACCATTTTCATCATGATTACGGCCGAGCGCATTTCCGACCGCGTCATTTCCGTACTCGAATTCGCCCCCGACGCCTATATCCTCAAAACGGAGAACACGCCCGAGCAGGTCGAGCGCCGCGTTGCGGAAGCCATCCGCGATCGTGAAGAGCTCCTGCCTATTTTCATCCAAATCGACCGCAAGGATTACGCCGAAGCGCTCAGGCTTTGCAACGAATACCTCAGCGGCGGCGGGCGGCTTACGAAAAAAGTGAAACGTCTCCGGAGCCAGGTGTATTTCGAACTGCGCGATTACGAAAACGCCAGGAAATCGTACGAGGAAATCCTCGACGTCGACGTCGCGAGCGGAAAAAAGGATTCGTCCGCCTTCGCGAAGGACGGCCTTGCCCGCTCGCTCTTCCAACTCGGAAAAAAGACCGAGGCCGAAGACATGCTCCGGCAGGTAACCGAAGAACATCCCGAATACATGCAGGGGTACGATTCGTTGTCCGAGCTCCTTCTCGGTACCGGACGGGGCGCCGAAGCCCAGGCCGTCATGCAACAGGCCGTCGATCGTTCTCCGCGCCGCTTCGACCGCCAACAGCTCCTCGCGCTCACCGCCATAGAGAACGAAGATTTCGAGACCTCGCGCGACGCGCTCCTCAAGGTGACGCGCGATGGGAAATACATGTCCACCAACCATCCGTCCAATTACGCCCTCCTCGCCGAATCCCAGCTCGAACTCGGCAATTTCGACGATGCCATGAAGGCGCTCAAAGAGGCGAGCAACCATTTCGCCAAAACCGAACACGCCAAACCCGCCGAGTTTTGCAACGCGACGATGGAGCACGCCATCCATTCGAAAAAAGGCGATACCAAGCGCGCCGACGAAGCTCTCAAAAAAGCCGTCGCCATCCACCAGTCCGGCGAGAGTGATTTCGCTTCGGTGAACGAACGCCTCCAGGCGAGTTTTGCCGTGCAGTGTTTCGAAGGCGGGCATGCCGAGGTCGCCGAACAGGCGCTCGAAATCGCCCTTCAGAATTCTACCAAAGGAGCCGAAACGGTCAGGAAAGTCGCCAAAAAGAAGCTCGCCGGAAACCCCGCCGCCCTCGACCGGATATCGGCCGCCACCGACAAAGCCGTAAAGAGCCTGACGCAAACTCTCGACAGCGCTCTCAACCTCTTTAAAAGCGGTTCCCGCGAACAGGCTCTCGGAATTATGGAGGCCATGGTCGCCGAATCTCCGAACAATCCGGAAATTCTCGCGAAGGCCGCCCAAATCATCCTCATGCATCTCGACCAATCGGGATTCGACAAGGTGCGGTTCGACGAAGCGGACGAATTCATCTCCCGAATTCAGAAAATAGAGCCGGAATCCAAACATGTCCGCGTTCTCCACCTTCTCACCGACCGCGTCCGGAAAAAATACAAGCAGGACGCCATCCCCCA
>JAUPLX010000044.1 GCA_030836665.1 Patescibacteria group bacterium | reverse complement strand
ACCTCCTCCTCCAGATTCTCGAAGACGGCACCGTCACCGACGGCAAGGGCCGGAAGGTGAATTTCAAGAACACCGTCGTCATCATGACATCGAACATCGGCAGCGAAGAATTCACTTCCAAAGCCGCGCAGATCGGATTCGACATCGACGAATCCGAAGAAGCGAAGATCGTCCGCGACTACGAGAAGATCCGCGAAAAGATTACGGACAGCCTCGACGAATATTTCGCCCCGGAATTCATCAACCGCATCGACAAGACCGTCGTGTTCAATCCGCTCGACAAGAAGGCGATGGGGAAAATCATCCGCCTCCAGCTCGAACATTTGAAAAAACGGCTCGAAACCGTAGGGGTCGGATTCGAATACGACGCGAAGGCCATAAACCTCATCGAAAAAGAAACCTACAACCCCGAATTCGGTGCCCGTCCGGTACGCCGATTCATCCAAGAAAAGATCGAAGACGGCATCGCCGATTTCTTGATTAATGACAAAAGGCGTGGTACGATTCGCGTAAGCGCCAAGAAGAACGCGCTCGAATTCGATTTCCCAAAAAAATAATGGCCTCCAAGAGGACGCTCCGGGCGACGTTCGCCTTCCTTGAAATCGCAACGGTAACGGCCGCTTGCGTTTTTTCGGGAGACGGAACGTTCCCGCGGATGCCTCTCGCCGTCCCTTCGGCCTCGGCGGAAGAAGGCTTCGTGAGCGAAGACCTCGGCCTCGACCTGTATCGGAAGGTCGACCAAGGCGTAGGAAAACTCAAGGACATGATGGCGGAAAAACGCATCCCCGGAAACGCGAAGAAACTCAACGAGCGCATCGGAAAAGAATGCCTCGGACCATCCGACGCCGGACCTCCGAAACCGACGTATTGTCTGGAAGAAGGAAAGGATTTCACCCTCGAGGAACTCAACGCCATCGAAGCCGGATCTGCCGCTCCGATTTTTTCGCGCCTCGCCTCGGACGTACGGCCGGAAACGGACGGGATGACGAAGATCATGAGCGCGGCGAAGTCGTTCGTCGGAGTTCTGAAGGCCGAAGCCGGAGACCAAACGGAAACCCTCGGACGCATTGGATCGATCGGACTCTTCACCGACGGCAGCCTCGACAATTCGAGCTACGATCTCATGAAGTATTTGGAAAACATCAACTCCGTCATCTTCGTACAAGATATTCCATACGACGGAAATCCGAACGACGGGGCGCAAACCGTCATGAGCTTCGCGCAGGCCGTCGGATTTCCGAGCAGTATCGATCCTTTCGTTTCGGAAAATCCGGCGGGCGATAACGGCATCGATTTCCGACCTCCCACTTATTTGGGAAGCTTCTCCGGACGGATCACTTCCTCCGGTCTGGAGCAAAGTTCGCTCTGTGCCGACGGAACGTCGGTCAAGGGGCTTGACGCGGCGCTCGCCCGAGACATCGAACGCCAACTTTCCTACGGATCGAACGCCGGTACCGCCGGTACGCCGGAAGAACTCTCGCGCTATGTTCCGACGAATGCCCCGTCCGCCGCACGGCCGACGGCGGGCAGTAAACCCGACAACAAGACCAGCAAATTCCCCTGCGTCCTCTTCTTCTGCATCCGGACGGACTTCGTCATGTACGAGAGTTTCCTTCTGGGGGGCAGCAAGACCTATACGGTAGAAAACATTCTCGACGAGAACTATAAGATCGCGAAAAAATTCGCGGGAAGTTCGTTCGTACAAGCCCAACATACCAACAACTTTTTCGAACTCCTCCTAAAAAACCTCAATCTCCCGAATCTCATGCACCTCGGGGTAGTGGTCCAGACGATGCCTCCTCCGATCCTCAACGTCAAGGGGGGCGATACGCCGCGCGGGGAACCGAAAACCTCAAGCGAAGAAAAGGAATTCAAGGAAGTGACCGAAGGGACCTTCAAAGATTTCGGCATCCGCTACGACAAACAGAATGTCATCGACGATCTTCAGGTCGCGCAGTGTCTCCGCAATTCCGAGGACATCTCGACGAACGACGTGACGAACCGATCGAAATGTTCCCCCACCCCGGTGCCGATGGGCAATTACGCGTTCTCGAAGGAATCGGGAATACGGCAATCGTATTCCGACTCGTTCAGTAACGACCTTCAGGAAATGCGCGGATTCACCCAAACGTTTACGGATTCGATACTGAACGTCGGATCGCTCTCGAAGAAATTCAGCGAAATTCCCAAAGGCCGCTAAACTCCGAACATGAAAAAACTGACCTCCTGCCTCATTGCCGCCGTCTCCGCATTCGCGGGGATTTCGAGCGTGGCGGCAGCAGGCTCGTGCACGATCAAGGAGGCCCCGGACCAAGCGCTCCAAGATTATCTCAAGGGAATCGACAATCTCGTCACCGCGGCGGCAAACCAGGGAGGAAAAGGAAATTGCCAGACTCCGGAGGACGGGAGCCGTACGGCCACTTCCGACGTAAGCAAAGCCCAGAGTTCGGTTATCGGGAGCGTGAATAAGGCGCTTACGACCAGTAACGTCGTCACTTCGTTCCGGTATACCGTCAATCTTATCCGCCGCACCGAACTCCCGGCCGGAATCCGTCGCGACCACGCGCAACTCGACCGACGCCAGCGGGCTCTCATGTCGGCAATCGACGCGGTAAGTTCGTCCTGCGGATCGGAAACCGTCTTCGAAAGCGACGTTTCGCCGTACGCCCCGTATTCCACGGAAGGAAGAACGGTCGGCAAGGTACTCGAGGAAGCCCTTACCAACCATACGGACGTCATGGAATTATACCGTGAAACGGTACTCTGAGACGAACCGGCGAAAATTAACGACCTCATCCTCGTACCGCCGGGCTTCGCCGAAAAAATCAAAAAAGCCTACGGACCGGAAGGAATCGAAGCCTGCAATACCTCGGGCGACGACACGTTTTTCGAAAAGGTGAAGAAATCCGTCGACCGTATCGGAAAGCTCGGCGACAATATGCAGACCGGAACCCAGGATTGGAAAGACGCTTGGGCGCTCCTCCAATGAAACCATAAGAAACAGGACCGCGTCGAAAAAGACCTTCTCCGCAAGGAACTCTCCCGACAGGGGCTTTCCACCAGCGCTTCCGAACGCATGACCCGCAATCTCGACGCCTACAACCGCGGCGAGGGCTGGCAGGGTATGAACAGTTCCCTTCAAGGAATCGGGGAGGCCGTGAATAACGGCGT
Source organism: Patescibacteria group bacterium (assembly GCA_030836665.1). GTDB lineage: Bacteria > Patescibacteriota > Gracilibacteria > BD1-5 > UBA2023 > JANJWP01. The sequence goes on along the minus strand of JAUPLX010000044.1, from coordinate 5,907 downwards.
GGCAGTGGTCCAAGGGCTCTATGAGGAAGCGAAAGAAGTCGGGGCGCAATACGCCGGTGCGGGAGGATGATCCGGACAGCCGAAACCCGAGGACGCGAAAGATACGAACGAGTACATGGAACGACAAAAGAATCTCGCCGATCTGAAAACGGACGTGGGGCAGGAAATCCAAAAGGAGTACATGGAAACCCTTTCGCTCATTTCCGATGAGAACGTTTCGGTAGACAACAACGTGGGGCAACTTCTCGAAATGCACGTCATATTGAGCAAAACGCTGAAAACGATCGATCCGTTCAAAAAGACCTCGTCGGATACCTGTAAGGTTCAGGCGGCCAACGTTCCCGCGAATTGCAACGGGGAATAACCGAAGTCGGACACCGATGGCCGCGATGCCAAGCACGGCAACATTTGACTTTCGAAAGTTCGTAGGTATTTTAAAAATACCCAAACAAAATTGCCGAAAAGAAAGGAGGTGCGCCATGGCGATGCGCATGAAGTACCGACGGAATCCGGAGCTCTTGGCCGCCGATGTCGAAACCGCACGGGAGCGACAAAAATGGCCCTCGGAACTCCGCGCAAAATGGAAGAATCCGCGCCGAAAAACCCGGATGATCGGAAAACGCGAACTCCTGAAAAACGGGGTCGTGGACCAAGGACGGGTGGGGGCATACCTCTCCCTTCCGGAAAACCAACACCGGAGAATCAGCGCGAAAACGCTCTACAAGGCGTCGCGTACCCGAAAGCCCCAGCAATGACGGCCCGGAGTACGTAAAACCCCCTGCCATCGGCAGGGGGTTTCTTTTTCCGCTGAAAAACGGGGCGCGTTTCGGAATCCGGTTTTAGAACACCTCTTCGTAATCGCGCTTGGTTTCGAGGTCGTAGAATTTCTGGAAACGCTTTTCAAACTTGAGATCCGCCTGTCCGACCGGACCGTTGCGGTTCTTGCGGACGAACACGTTGGTAACGCCCTTGTTTTCGGTGAATTCGTCGTAGTAATCCTCGCGGTAGATCATCATGACCACGTCCGCGTCCTGCTCGATGGATCCCGATTCGCGAAGGTCGGAGAGGATCGGTTCCTTGGTCGTGCGCGATTCGACCGCGCGGGAGAGTTGCGAGAGCGCCAACACCGGAACCTGGAGTTCACGGGCGAGGGATTTGATACCGCGGGAGATTTCCGAAATTTCCTGAACGCGGTTCATCGGGTTGTTTCCGCCCATGAGCTGGAGATAGTCGATGACGAGGAAATCCACGCCCGCTTCCATCTTGAGACGGCGGGCCTTGGACTTGATTTCCATGAGATTTCCACCCGGAGAATCGTCGATGTAGATGTTCGCCCGGGAGAGCCGTTCGAGAGCGTCGCCCATCTTGGCGAATTCCTCGTCTTCGAGTTCGCCTTTGTGGAGTTTCCACGAATCCACGCCCATCGTTGCCGCGATGAGACGGTCGGTGAGCTGTTCCTTGCTCATTTCGAGAGAAAAAATCGCGACGTTCTTGCCTCCTTCGGCGATGTTTTGCGCCATATTGAGCGTGAGCGCGGTCTTTCCCATCGACGGGCGGGCGGCGAGAATGACCATGTCGCCCGGCTTGAGCCCCCCGAGCTTCGCGTCGATACCGGCGAACCCGGTATTGATGGCGCCGCTTTTCGCGTAATCGGGATTCTCGTGGATTTCGGCGAATTCTTCGTAACGGAGGTTGATAATGTCCTTAATGTGGACGAGCTTGTTTTGAATGAAGGTCTGCGTGACCGAAAACAGGGCCTGCTCGCCCTTTTCGAGGAGCGTGCTCAAATCGGATTCTTCGTCGTATCCGTACGCGAGAATATCGCTTCCCGCCTTAATGAGGCGGCGGAGGACGCTCTTATGTTTGACGATTTGGGCGTACTGGTAGATGTTCGAACTCGTAAAAATGGAGTTCGAGAGTTCGAGAAGGTACGCGTTTCCCCCTACCGAGTCGAGCTTTCCCCGGTCATCGAGGAGTTCCCGAACGGTAAGGAGGTCGATCGGACGGTTCGCCGCGAACAGATCGAGCATCGCGTCGTATACGAGCGTATGGGCGTTGTCGTAGAAATCGGTCGGGGAAAGGAGTCCGGAAACCTGGATGATTCCGTCCTTGTCGATGAGTATGGAGCCGAGTACGCCGCGTTCGGCATCGGCGGAATGGGGAGGAACCTTGGTAAGCATCGGGCGGAACGGTTAGGCGGGATTGTTTCCGAAGTTGCCTTCGAGTTCGATTTCTAGGGAGATTTTCTCGGCGAATTCGCGGATTCTCGCATTGTACGGGTCGATGACGCGAAGTTTTTCGAGCGTTTCGAGGGCTTCGCGCCGCTCGCCGAGATTCGCTTGGGAACTGGCGAGCAGATTGAGCATCTCGACGTTCCGCGGATGTTTTTTGAGATATTCCTTGGCGGAATTCCGGGAGTCTTCGAAACGTTCGAGCTGGTAGGCGAGATTGGCGAGCATTTCGACCGACTCGTCGGAACCGTCGGTAATGGAATGCAGTTTCCGGTAGATTTCGAAGGCGATTTCGTATTTCCCCTGCATGGAGAGGGCGAACCCGAGCTTCATGTAGATTTCCGGGTCGGTATCGTGGACGACGATGAGATCCTTATACACGAGTTCGGCCTTCTTGAAATCCTTATCGCGTTCGTAGAGGGAAGCGAGAAGGCAGTTGAGATCCTTATCGAACTTATCGAGCGCGAGACCTTCGATGATCTTCCCCTTCGCTTCGGTGAACTCGGCACGGGCGATCTTCGTTTTAGCGATCTTCACGATTTCGGAGGCTTGCTGACGGTCGTCGGCGGTCGGCTCCGGGGTTTCTTCGACTACGGGCAGTGCGGGAACGTCTTTTTCCGAGGCCGAAACGGGAGTTTCAGCGGGATTTTCAGTCGTCTCCGTTCATTCCCGCGAGCGGATGGGCGAAACGACGCGAAAAAGCCAGAACAACTTCTCCACTACGTACGAGGTCGTAGCGAGCAGGAGGAAAGTGAGATTGGCGAGCAGGAACCACGCGTCGAACCGAGCGAACGCCGCGGAGAGAAGAAGATCCATGAAAACAAAAAATCCGTATCGGAAAAATACCTGCTGACTATATCGAAAGACTCGGTTTTTTCAAATCCGGAAGGAAATCCCCCTGATTGTTGACTTTATTTTTTCTTTATGCTCAAATAATAAAAAGGAAGCATTCGGATATTTTATATTGCTCTACCGAAAGGGAAACGATGTCCAATAAAGGGTCGACGTCCATCGTCGGATACATCGCCATGCTCATGATCGCCGGAGCCGCGCTCGGCCACGGTGAGCCGTCTTTTTCGTCAAGCGCGCTCCAAACGAACGCCATCGCCTTCCGGGATACCGATCCGTCGTATTTCCTCCCGCAGGAAAGCCGCCGCGTCCGCATAAGCATCGAAGGGAAAACCTACGACGCGTTCCTTCTCGACGAGGACGTCGTTTCCGACAAGATACGGATGTCGTACTAAATTCGACGCGCATGAAAAAACCTCCGCGAGCGGAGGTTTTTTTCACTAATTCGGAATCACGTTCGCGTCGACTTCTTCCAAAATCTTTCGAATGATCGCTTTGTCGTTCCACGGAATCGGACCGGCGTTCGTTACCATGACGGTTTCGGCACCCTTGCCCGCCACGACGACCACGTCTCCCGAATCGGCCGTAAGGAGCGCGGTCCGGATGGCGTCCTCGCGGGAGAATACGACCCAAAATCCGTCGCCTTCCTTCCGTTTGATGCCCATGGAGACTTCCTTGATGATCTGAAACGGGTCTTCGGTATAGTCGTCATCCTGAGTAAGGATGATAACGTCGGAAAGTTTGTCGACCACCCGTCCCATCTTCGGCCGCTTATTCCGGTCGCGGTCGCCCGTGGCGCCGAAAACGGTGATGACGCGTTTGGTATCCGGAAACGACCGGACCGTTTCGAGCACGCTCCGGAGCGATTCTTCGGTATGGGCGTAATCGACGAAAACGGTGATACCGCGATCGTTGGGCACTTCTTCGAGGCGGCCGGGAACGACCTCGAACGCGGCCATGGTAGCGGCGATGGATTCGGCGGGAATCTTTTGGGATATGAGCGCCGCGGTGGCGGCGAGGATGTTCGCGACGTTGAATTGTCCGCGAAGCTTCGTTCTTACGGCGAACTTGTTCGAGGGCATTTTCACCGTGAACGAAGTCCCGGTTTTTCCGGCTTCGACGTCGATTGCCCGAATCTGGGCGTTCTGAGCGTTTCCGTAGGTGTAAACGGTATCTGCCGTAGGCTCTAAAAACCGCTCCGAATACGGGGAATCGAGATTGACGACGGACACCTTCTTAATGCCGCGTTTCCGGCGGAATTCGACGAGGTCCCTAAAAAGGCGGAGCTTGGTTTCCACGTAGTGGTCCATCGTCTTATGGAGATCGAGGTGGTCTTGCGAAATATTGGTCATGACGGCGACGTCGAAATCGATTCCGGCGACGCGCCCGTAAAACAGGGCATGGCTCGAAACCTCGATGACCGCGTATTCGCAGCCGGCTTTCTCGGCTTCGGAGAGAAGGCGGTTAAGCGTGAACGGATCGGGCGAGGTCATCTTCATATTGTTTTCGTACCACTTTCCGGCGATGGCGTAGTTGACCGTCGAGAACGCGAAAACGCGTTTTCCGGCATCTTCGAGCCCCTTCGCGATGAGGTTGGTCACGGTGGATTTCCCCTTCGTTCCGGTGATTCCGATAACGATCATGTTCTTTCCCGGACCGCCGTAAATGGCCCGGGCGAGGGCCGCTCTGGCATAGTGGTAGCCGACGCGGATCGGCGAATCGAGGGCGACGGCTTTTCGGAGGGTATCTTTGAAGGACATGGGCGCTTGGGCGAATCGGGAAAACGCGTTGAATTTTACCCGTTTCAGCATAAAATCCAAGGGTTAATTCCATAAGACGAAAATGCGGTTCAAAATCGAGACCGGCGACGCCAACCCCATACTCCGTGCCGTAAGCCCCGATATACGCCCGGAAGTTTTTCGAAAATACGCCCCGCTCGCGGAGGCGATGGTCAAATACGTCAAAAATCCGGACAACCGCTGCGTGGGGGTGGCCGCGCCGCAAGTGGGGCAAAACGTTCGACTCATCGCGGTGAGTCTCCTTTCGAGCTACGACGACGAGACCTACCGGACGGTAGCCATGTTCAATCCGACGGTCCTCGAAAAGTCGGACATGCTCGAATCGGACTCGGAAGGATGCCTTTCGGTTCCGGGGATGCGCGGGGACGTCATGCGTCCCAAGCGCGTCAAACTCCGGTATTTCGATGCCAAGGGTGCGGCGTTCGTCCGAGAAATGGAAGGGCTCATGGCCCGCGTCGTCCAACACGAAATCGACCACCTCGACGGGGTACTCTTTACGGACAAGACCGTCGGGGAAGCCGTGTTCGATACGGAAGAAGCGTTGTAAGGCGGAATAGATGACGGAGTTCTGAATGAGCGACTCCGCAGGACGGCAGGCGAGCTGGCGAGCCTGGCTCCTAACAGAGTTGTAGTCGCTGCGGCCTCGCCAGCTCGCCTGCCGTCCGAGGACCGGAGCGAACGAAGAAGCTCCGCCACCCATTCCGCCAACCGAATTTTACCCATTCTCGAACACGGACTTCCCCATGGACTTTTCCCTCCTTTCCAAATCCTACGACTTCCGCGGCGTGTATGGCCGCGATTTTTCGACCGAAGACTACGTGTCGCTCGGGTTCGGCTTCGCTTCGCTCATTGCCGGGAAACGCTTCGTCGTAGGGTACGATGCCCGTCTTTCCTCTTTTGATTTGGCGAAAGCTTTCCGCAGAGGCATCGCCCTCGCCGGCAAGGATGCCGTGGATCTCGGGCTCGTATCCTCCGACATGCTCCAATACGCCACCGTCTGCTACGGTGACGTGGACGCCGGATTCATG
>JAUPLX010000043.1 GCA_030836665.1 Patescibacteria group bacterium | reverse complement strand
TTTCCAATGGAAGTATTCGTTCGCCCGGAGCGGGAGTTCCGCGTTCTCCAAATATCCGCGGTACACGTTCGCGAGAAGGTAATATCCGTAGGTGATGAATACCGAAAAAATCGTCAGTACGAAGGCGAACAATACGACTTCCGCCGCGACTTTCCCCATGTTTTCCAGAAGGACCATCTGGATGAGCGACGGAGTGACGGACTGTCTCGAAAGGAGCGTGGTCGTCGCTTCCCCGGCGGGATTCGCGAGCGCGTAGTACCCTATGGCACCCATTGCTAAAAGGAACGGAACGGAGAAGACGAATCCCGCGGCGAACGAGTAGAGGAATATGGCGAGCTTGGAGACGTTCCAGTGCGTGAAGTGGCGGTAGGGGACGGCGAATTCCCGCCCCGTAGTTTTGAGATCGGAAAGATACTGGACGAATACGGCTCGGACCGAGTGGGAGAACGAGCTGACGGACGAGGGCGGCGTTTCGGTTTCGGTTCGTTTTTGAGCTTTCTCGGTCGCGGTTTTTTTAGCGGGCATGGAATGGAAAAACGGATAATCCCCGGGATATTACGGTTTTCGTCCGGGCATGCAACGGTTTCGGGGATTTTCGGACATGCCGTTGACTTTTATGAATCGTTACGTATTTTCCAAACAGGATCATTAACATATTCCGCGTCCGGGCATAAAAAATCCGCTCGGACTCGGTTTTTCCATTTCTTTGGGAGGAATAGCCATGAAACAAGATACCCCTACCGACACGTCCGTTCAGGATTCGGCAAAACGGGTAAGATCCATCGGCGCGCTGATTTCGGTTCCAGTCGTCGCTTTCTCGGTTTGGCTTTTATGGAGCGTCGTCTCGGCCCGGCAGTTTTCCATCGGATTCACGGGGCTGTTCGTTCCGTTCGCGCTGGCTTTTATCGGAGCGTTTGTTATCGCATTCGTTTTCTCGATACTGCTCGCCCTCGGTTCGCCGCTCCGGATTTCGGCAAAAAACATGGTCTTCGAACATGGCCGGATATTCGCGTCGGCATTTCTCTTGACCTACGTTCCGCTTCATTTTCTCACGTCTCCCCAAGCGGCGTTCGCGATTGCCGTATGCGCGTACCCCGTCTGCTACGGAATACTGTATCCGATGCTGGCTCGGAATTCCGATTTGGGCGTTCCGATGAAGCTCGTGAATTCGGGGGCGGGGAATTATTTCGGAGTGGACTTCGGAGAAATCCGCTGGGAAAATTACCCTCAGACCACGAACGTGACGATTATCGTCGCCCACGTTTCGATATTCCTCTTTTCCATCGTCGGAGAATCGATTTGGCAGGCGGCTTTCGCCATCGTTTCATCCATCGTGCTTACCTTTTTCTTGAAGGATTCCTACGTTTTACGCCGGTATACGGTGGCGTTGGGTTTCCTCTCGATATCGGTTTCGGCATGGTGGCTTCTCGCCCCGATATGATTCACGTTCTTTCCCGGAAATGGAGATCCTTCAAAGGCGTCCTTCGGGACGCCTTTTTCCTTGTCCTTGACTTTTTTGCGGCTTCCCATATCTTTCCCCTACCGAAGAACGGCGTTCGAGCGGCCAACACCCGCGATGCCGAGGAAAGAACCGCTTTTGGCGCAGTAGATCCCTCCGGAAGCCTCCGTTATCGGGCAAAAATCAAGAAGGGCGAGCGTCCGCGTGAGAAACGCGTCGTTCCCCGAAAGCCTCGGTGGCACCTTTCCGCGACTCGCGCGGAACCGAAGCGCTGGCACTTGCCGGGCGTTTTTTATTTACGCGTTTTTTCTTTCCATGCACCGAACCCATACCTGCGGCGAACTCACCGCGTCCGATATCGGCAAAAAGGTCGTCCTTTCCGGCTGGGTGGCTAACCGCCGCGACCACGGGGGCGTTATCTTCATCGACCTCCGCGACCGCTACGGCCTCACTCAGACCGTCTACGATCCGGCCGATTCCGAAACCGCCTGGAAAATCGCCGACTCTTTCCGCTCGGAATACGTCGTCAAACTCCACGGTACCGTCCGCTCCCGTCCCGAAGGCCAGAGCAATTCGAACCTCGCGACCGGGGATGTCGAAGTCATCATTACCGAGGCCGAAGTACTCTCCGAATCCAAGACCCCGCCGTTCGTCATCGACGACCATTCCGAAGCGAACGAAGAAGTGCGGTACAAGCACCGCTATCTCGACTTGCGCCGGAAAAAGACGCTTCATAACGTCCAGTTCCGCGCCAAGATGAACCAATTCGCCCGCAATTGGTTTACCACCGAGGACTTTCTCGAAGTCCAGACCCCGATATTTACCGTATCGTCTCCGGAAGGGGCCCGCGACTATCTCATCCCGTCACGCCTCCACCAGGGGATGTTCTACGCCCTTCCGCAGGCTCCGCAGCAGTACAAACAGCTCCTTATGGTAGGCGGAGTAGATAAATACTTCCAGATCGCCCCGTGTTTCCGCGACGAAGACCCGCGCGCCGACCGCCACTCCTGCGAGTTCTACCAGATCGACTGCGAAATGAGCTTCGTCGAAGAAAAGGACGTCCAGGACGTCGCCGAACGTTTCGCTCAGGACTTGGTCGCGCACATGGCTCCGCACAAGTGGGTCAAGCTCGACGGGAACGACCGCTTCTTCCGCATGACGCACACGGAGGCTATGGACAATTACGGCTCCGATAAGCCGGACCTCCGCTTCGGCATGAAGTTCGCCGACCTTACCGAAGATTTCCGCGATTCCGGATTTTCGGTATTCGCGAACGCCGTCGCCGAAGGCGGCGTGGTAAAGGCGATGAAATTCACCCGTCCGAACCTCGCTCCGGGTGCCGCCCCGATGAGCCGCTCCGAAATCGACGACATCACCGCCGTCGCCCAGGCCGAAGGCGCCAAGGGCCTCGCGTACATCATCTACGAGGAAGCCGGGCCGCGTTCGCCGATCCTCAAGTTCTTCACTGGCAACGAACTCGCCGCCCTCGAAGCCAAACTTTCTCCGAAGGTGGGCGACATGGTCTTCTTCGGAGGAGCCGACCGAAAACTCGTCAACAAGGTTCTCGGAAAGGTCCGCCTCACGCTCCGCGACAAGTACCAACTCGCGAACAAAGACGAACTCTGCTTCACGTGGGTGACCGATTTCCCCATGTACGAACAGAAGGACGACGGTTCGTACGACTTCGAACACAATCCGTTCTCGATGCCCCATGGCGGCGTTGCGGCGTTCGAAGGCGGCAAGAATCCTCTTGACGTGTACGGTATGCAGTACGACCTCGCCTGCAACGGCTACGAGGTCCTCTCGGGCTCCATCCGCAACCACGATCTAAAGGCTTTGGTCAAAGGATTCGAAATCGTCGGCAAGGGGGAAGCCGAAGTGAAGGCCAAATTCGGCGCGATGTACGAAGATTTCCAATACGGCGTCCCGCCACACGGAGGATTCGCCTTCGGATTCGACCGGCTCATGATGATCCTCTGCGAAGAACCGAACATCCGCGAAGTCTACGCTTTCCCGAAGTCGGGCAAGGCCGAAGACACGATGATGAGCGCCCCCTCGCACGTCGACGAAGCCCAGCTCCGCGAGCTCCATATCAAGGTTCGGGAGAGCCATAAGTCGTAACGATAAAAAACCGCGCCCGTGAAAGGTGCGGTTTTTTATATTGGA
>JAUPLX010000042.1 GCA_030836665.1 Patescibacteria group bacterium | reverse complement strand
TCTCGATACCCTTCTCGAAGAACTCAAATCGAAAGACATCGGACAGGAAGGTCTCCGCTCGGCGCGCGAACGGATTCTCGCCATTCTGAAACGCGAAGCGGTGGTACTGACGTTTACCCGTCCGGCCGTTCCGTATTCCATCGACCGGGGCGTTCGCAACGCGAAGATCGTCGATACCCTTCCGACTTCGCCTTACCTCTACGACATGCTCGAGAATTCGTACGTAAAAGAAAGCCGTCTCGCCGATTTCCGTTCGAAAAGCATAGCGGGATTCTCCCGGTGGTTCCAAGAACTCGTCGTCCCACAGCCGAAATAATCCATTCCCATGCGAGAAGAAATCGTCATGCCGGCTTGGAAGCTCGCGAGCGAGTCGGTAACCATTAAGAAATTCAATTTCATTCCGTCCCTTCTCGCGACGGCGTACCTGTCTTTCATCGTCCTCTACCAAGTCGCCTGGAGCTACGTGTACGTCTTTCATCTGAAAGACCAATTCTTCAGCCTGGTCATCGATTTCGCCCATACTTCGTACTTCATGGAAACGGTCGTCACGATCGGATTCTTTTTCGTGCTGTACCTCGTCATTACCCCGATTGCGGAAGGAGGGCTTATCCACCTCATTTCGCACAAGGATTCCTGAGACGCCTGGCATCGGCCGTTCGGTAAAGCCATCAGTACGGGATTGAGGAATTTCCTTCCGATATTCGAAGCGCACAACCTCCTCTCCCCGTTCAAGCTCCTTTCGATCATCACGTTCTACCTCTTTCTGCTTCGGATTTTCGGCAAGGATTATGCCCTCCCGATAAGCCTTCTCGCGGTCGTATATCTGGGTTTCTCATTCCTTATCAACATCCTTTTCGCCTATACCCGGTTCTTCATCGTCCTGGAGCACGACAAGGCGTTCGAAGCCATGGGCAAATCCGTCCGCATGGCGCTCGATAACCTCGAAGTGACCTTCCGGCTCTATTTCACGCTCCTTCTGGTATACGTCCGCACTATCCTCACGGTAGTGGCGTTCATTATTTTCCCCTTCGCGATATCCGCGGTTTTAACATACGTTTCCATCGCGTTCGTCAAAACGGTCGCCATCCTCTCGATCGGGGGAATGATCGTATTTTTCCTCGGCTTCGTATCCCACCTCAACAGCGTACTGGAGATATTCGTCGAAGCCCTTTGGTTCAAGGCTTGGAAAGATAATTCCATCCGAATGTCCCGAGAAGAGAGGCGCGCGGAAGCGGGACATGGCGGACGTGGGCATTCCGATCACCACGGGCACGAATCCCCCGGACACCACTAAAAAAACGTCCCGAAAACTTTACAAAGACGATTTTTTAAGTACTATACCAATCGAGCCAGTGGAAAGGCTTTCCTCCTTTACGCCTTTCCCTGGTTTTTTTGTGCGAGTAAAAATGTTCGACGATAAAAACTTGCGTCACCCCCCCCCCGTAGTAAACTACGGGGGATTTTCAAAATTAATAAATCCCGGATATGAACACGAAATCTTTTAAGAAGCCAGTACTATCAGCGGCGGTTTTCTTTGGAACGCTTCTTGTTCTATCGGTAGGATACGCCGGTTATTCGTCACTTTCATCGGTGGATACTGGGGATACTCTCTCGAAAAATGCGTGGAATACAATGGTGGCGAACTTGTCCGACCTAAACTCGCGATGGTCGTACGTTACCGGGGGTATCGCGTATACCGGAGGAAACGTGGGAATTGGAACAACAACGGCTCCGGTCGCGCGACTCCACGTCGAACTTCCCGGAGGAAACATGCTCGGATATTTCAACAGTTCCTCACCTTCCGTCAACGCACGGGTGAGAATCAATTCCACCGACACTGCTTCTTCGGTGGCGTACGTATGGTCGTACTCCGACCCGAGTCTGAACAAACAAGCTTCCGCCTATCTCACGAATCTCGGTTGACTCGCTTTTCAAGTATGACAGACTGCCGGATCCGAACCGACTACGGGCACTATGGCGCTTCATCTTGCCTCATCCGGTAACGTCGGCATCGGGGTAGGGACTCCCGGTCACAGATTGACCGTAGTGCACAATAATGCCAGTTCGTGGGCCGGCTATTTCAGCAATACGTACTCTGCGCTTGGGAGCGCACCCATTATGGCATGGGCCAGAGATGGCGGAGCCGTATCGGCAGCCGTCCGTTATAAAGACGCGAGTACGTCCATGGAATTCTATTCTCCAAGCGGACATACGGTCGCATATACCACCTCCTCCGACTATCGGCTTAAGACCGACGTGAAAGCCATGACCGGAGCACTCGAACGCATCATGCGGCTCAAGCCGGACACGTACCGATGGATGGCTGACGGGTCGTACGGGGAAGGATTCCTCGCGCACGAGTTGCAAGAGGTCGTAGGAATAGCCGTTACGGGGGAGAAGGACGGTACGGACGGAGCCGGAAAGCCCAAATACCAATCGGTGGATTATGGAAAGCTGACGCCCGTACTTACTGCCGGAATCCAAGAATTGAAAGGGGAAAACGACATCCAGGCCGAAAAAATCGCCGAGCTGGAAGCGGCAATCTTGGAATTGAGAACCCGTTGTGGGAATTAAAGCACGTCCGAGAAATCGTCCGTCATCCCGTCTTTCAGGTACTCGTGAATCGCGTTGCGGGTAGCGAGGAGCCCGAGTACCGAAGCGGCGCGGCGGCGCGGGGAAACCGGCCCGGCGATTTCGATCATGTCGAGCGACGTCATGGAGAGGATTTTCCCGACGTCTTCTCCGAGAATCGCTTCCCCGAACATTGCGGCGCAAGCGGTGGTGACGATGGACGTTTTCCCCTCGAAGGAAAAATCCCGGACGGTTCCGTCCTCGATGACGAGAAACACTTCGAGAGCGTCGCCGCAAGTGCGGTTCTCTTCGAAATGCCGAACGGTCGCGTTTTCCAACATCCCCTTGTTCGGGGGATTTTTCGCATATTCGAGAAAGAGTCCGTCATTTTCGGACATGCTAGGGAACGATAAGGAAAATACAGAGCAGAAGGGTCGAAACGATAACGAGCGCCCATTCGGCCTTGCGGAGTTTTTCACGAAATACCCAAGCCGATAACACGGCTGTGACGACCGTCGTGAAGAGTCCGACGGTATTGGCGAGATTGGCCGCGACCGATGCGTAGGAAACGAGGAG
>JAUPLX010000041.1 GCA_030836665.1 Patescibacteria group bacterium | reverse complement strand
CGGCCAGTACGTATATTTTGACGGACTTTACGCATTCCAGAGCCGTCTCATGAGCCTTTTTCAGCCGAATCTCCTCCAAGCGTTTTTCGCCATATCGGGGATTGTCATTTTCGTAATAGCCCTCGACATATCGAGACGCCAGAAGTTCAACGCGCTCCATTTCCTCGTATTCCTCGGAATCGGTGGGGGATTGTTGCTCTTTACGGCGGTTCCCCAGACGCTCGACCTTATCGGCCGAATCTTCGGAATTCCCCGTGGCGCCGACGTGCTCGTATATGCCGGCATCGTCTTCCTCTCGTATTTTTCGCTCCTTCTGCTCAATAAGACCGAGAAAAACCGCGAAGACACTACCCGTCTCGTCCGCGAAATCGCCCTCCATACGGGTGCGCCGAAGGACAAGGCCCTCGATTTCTCCGTCCCCGTTTCGAAAGAAGGCCGTCCGAATCCGAAAAAATCCAACGTCGCGTTCCTCATCCGTTCCTATAACGAAGCCGCCCGCATCGGCGAAGTCCTCGATGCGGTCGTCGCGGCGGGGTTTTCGAAGATCCTCGTCGTCGACGACGGATCGCGCGACGCCACTTCGGCGATTCTCGCCCGAAGGCCCGAAATCATGGTCGTACGCCATCCGCAAAACCGGGGCGGGGGAGCCGCGCTCGAAACCGGTCTCGAATTTTTCCGCCGCTACGGACGAGGGCTAGGCGTCGATTTCATCACGACCTTCGACGCCGACGGGCAGCACGACGTCGCCGACGTGTCCGCTTTCATGGACGCGTTCAAAAAGGACGACGCGCTCGATATCGTCCTCGGTTCGCGATTCGTCGTGAAAACCCGCACCAACGTGCCGTTTTTCCGCCATATCATCCTCATGGGCGGCAAGGTGTTCACCCGCCTCATTTCTGGCATAAGCCTGACGGATTCGCATAACGGTTACCGCATGCTCCGCATCGCTTCGGTGGAAAAAATCCGATTGACGATGGACGGCATGGAATACGCGAGCGAACTCATCGAACGCGTCAGTCAGCTCGGCTTGAAATTCAAGGAAGTTCCGGTCAATATCCGGTACGACGAATATTCCCTCGGAAAGGGGCAGAAATCTTCGAACGCGTTCAATATCGCGGCGAAGATGATTTGGAGCAAGTTTTTCCGATAGACCCGTAAACCGACGCTTACTGATGGTCGTCGATTTCGACCACTACAAGCATTCAGTCTCGCTCATATCCCAGCGCCCGGTATTTTTTATTGATACGAAAAGACCAGACTCAAGAATTCTTGGGTTGGCGTTTTTTTAGGTCGAGCTTTGCGAAATTGCCGGAAAGGATCTTACCCTTCGAGTCGCGATACCGTTCCAAGAGCGAACGTGACTCCAGATATTCGAATACTCCGTCGTCTTCGAGAATATCCGAAAAAATTTTCATTTCCTAGAGATTACGAAAAGAGGATACCGGTTTCTTTTTCGAAGCCTCGATCTTCGCGCCGAGCGATGCCGGAATCTCATTTTGTGGAATTTCTCGAAGCTCAGGAACGAAATCGTGCGAAAAGGTGCTTGAGTGGATAGGAGTTACCTCAAATACCGGTTCCGACCGGACCATGACGACGTAACGAATGTTTTTCTCTTTCGCCTCCTTCCAGAGAGTGCTGATATTTGATCGATATTCCGCGAGTGAAATGAGCCTAGTTGTCATATGTGCAATTAAAAAGCTTTTTAAATGTACATATATGCTATGGATTTTTCGTTCGAAAGCAAAAGTTCAGGTTCATAGTTTGTCACGAGTTCCATTCGTATTGCATAGGAATGATTTCATGAATCGTTAATCAATGAAATCATACGCCCTTTCCATTTTAGGCAATCGGAACGAGAGGGTACGTAACTATCGTTTCGAAAGTTGGCGGTTTTCCAAAGAAAATTGGAGAAAAAATTCAAGAAAAGTGGCTTAACGGATTCTTTGACATCGTGAAATTTGGGAACCGCCTCGCTTTGGATAGAATGCTGGGTAAATCCATCCCATAGGGCATTTCTCCATGATCAAAACTCCCACCGTCCTCCTTACCGGCTGACTCGGCTATATCGGCTCGCATGCCTGCGTCGCGTTCGAACGGGCCGGAATTTCCACCGTGATTCTCGACAATCTCCGCAATACGTCCCTCCGGGCCCTCGATGCGCTCGAGAATATCCTCGGAAAGCGCCCCGCCTTCGTCGAAGCCGATATCCGAGATCGGGACGCCGTGGCCCGTACGCTTCGCGCCTATAACGTAGGCTCGGTGGTTCATTTCGCGGGGCTTAAGGCCGTAGGCGAGAGCGTGGAAATGCCGTTCGAGTACTACGACAACAACATCCGTTGAACGCTCGTACTCTTCGAGGAGATGGAAAAGGCCGGAGTCCGCGACGTGATTTTCTCATCCAGCGCCACGGTCTACCAGGCGGACAATCCGCTTCCGTTCAAAGAGGACGCGAAGCTTTGAACCGCCAACCCCTACGGCACTTCGAAACTCGTCATCGAAGCGTTTCTCAAGGATTTGGCGTTCGCTAAAAAATGGAACGCCGTAGCGCTGCGGTACTTCAATCCCATCGGCGCGGACGAGTCCGGATTGATCGGCGAACGCCCCAACGGCATCCCCAACAATCTGCTTCCGTACGTGCTCGAAGTCGCCTCCGGAAAACGGAAAGCGGTTTCGGTATACGGAAACGACTATCCCACGCCGGACGGTACGGGCGTACGCGATTATATCCACGTGTCCGACCTTGCTGACGCCCACGTCGCCGCGTTTTCATACCTTTGCAAGAAGTCGGCGGACGGCATCTTTTCGGGCAGTTTCGGGGCCTTCAACGTAGGTACCGGCAAGGGCACGAGTGTGTTTGAGATGGTCCGCATGGCCGAAGCGGCCTCATGAAAGGCCATTCCCCATACCGTCGTTGCGCGTCGCAGTGGGGACGTCGCGGAGGCCGTAGCCGACGCTTCGCTGATAGGCCGCGAGATGGGATGGGAGGCGAAACGGAGCGTGGAAGAAGGAGTGGCGT
>JAUPLX010000040.1 GCA_030836665.1 Patescibacteria group bacterium | reverse complement strand
CCGCGCAGTACCCCGAAAACATGTCGAGATCGTGGATATGGTAGTCGCCATTCCGGTGGGCTTCGCCGATTTCCGCCGGATAGATGTGCGAAAGCCAGTAGTTCGCGGTGATTTTTCCGGACGTATTGAGAATGAGCCCGCCGAGCGAATAGCCGGAATTGGCGTTCGCGTTGACGCGCCAGTCGGTGCGGTCGAGGTATTCGTCCATCGTCTTTCCGACTTCCACGACGACGCTCCGGTCGGCACGGGCCTCAGTGCGTTTTTCGCGGTAGAGGATGTATGCTTTGGCGACCTCGTCGTGTCCCTCCTTGATGAGGACCTTTTCCACGGAGTCCTGAACGGTTTCCACGTCCGGAATGCTTCCGCCCACGGCGGCTTCGGCGAATAGGGCGACCTTATCGGTCATTTCGCCGACGCGGGAAAAATCGTGTCCGCCCACCGCCTGGATGGCCGCTTTGATGGCGTTTTCTATTTTCGCCCGTTCGAACGTCACGATCGCGCCGTTACGCTTTCTAATCTTGTATATTGCCATACGGGAATAGGTTCCGTAAACAAATAAGTATAGACACTATATACTGTGCTTATAGATTCATTACAACAATATGTAGGTATTGAAATGAACTTAGGACACAATATGTAGATTTCAATAAATACAAATAATTTATTCAAGAATTTCGGATAATCCCTTCCGTAAGCCAAAAAACGGAGGACGGTTTTATGCGAAAAGGTTGATTCGCCTGCTAAATGACGTATATTTCAACCGTCATCCGGCACTTGCCGGCCATTTTCAAAAGCACGTAGGCGATAATGAACCTCTCCAAACTGTTCGGATCGAAATCGCGCACGAAGATTCTCGAAAAATTCGTAATCGAGAACGTCTCGGGCAATTCCAAGGCGGGGTTTTTCATTCGCGAACTTTGCCGCGATCTCGACGAACAGATCAACTCGGTTCGCCGCGAACTCATCAATCTCGAGGATCTCGGAATCCTCCGTTCGCGCGAGGAGAATAAAAAGAAGTTCTACTACCTCGACAAGCACTGTCCGATTTTTCACGAAATTTCCGACATCTTCCTGAAGACTTACGACCCCATCGGACCGATCGAAGAATTCTTCAAGGGGCGCAAAAACATCTCGCTCGTCACCGTTTCCGAAGGATTGAAGGATTTGCTCGCCGCTCCGTCCAACCGCATCGTCGACGTGTTCGTACTCGGTGAACTCGACCGCATCGAATTCAACAACTTTCTTGAGAAGGCGTTTTTCGGACGGAAGATCAAGTATGCCGTCATGAGCCAGGAGGATTTCGAATCCCGTCTCGAATACAACGACAAACTCATCCTCTCCATTCTCGGGCAGAAGGACATCAAGTTCCTTCGGGACAAGATCGGCGTCCGCGAGCTCCTCGCCGAAAGGGCTATCGCGGAAGGTCGCCTGCCGCCGTTGCCGCCAGTCTCCTAAAACCGATTTGCATACCTCGGTACTTCCCATATAATCCGTCGGTCCACATTTTTTAGTCGTCGTTTTTTTTAGCACAAATGGAAAAACTCACTCTCTCCGCAGTGACCCGCGACCTCACCGTGAAGACTTCCGAACTCCGTACCAACAAGTTGGTTCCGGCAGTCGTTTACGGCCACAATCTCGCTCCGGTCCACGTATCCGTCGGCACTTCCGATTTCCTCCGCCTTTTCCGTAAGGCCGGAAAGACCCACCTCATCGAACTTTCGATCGACGGGAAGAAGCACAGCGTGCTCGCCCACGAAGTTCAGAAGCACCCGGTTACCGGAGATTTCCTCCACATCGACTTCTTCGCCGTAAGCGCGAAGGAAAAGATCCACGTCGCCATTCCGGTTTCCATCGTCGGAAAGTCCCAGGCCCAGCTCGAAGGCGCCCTCATCGAAACCAATCTCCACCAGATCGACGTCAAGGTCCTTCCGGCAAACCTCGTGGACTCCATCGAAGTCAGCATCGAAGCGCTCGTTCACATCGGTGACGTCGTCCACGTTTCCGATATCATGGCTAATTACCCGAAGCTTGAGTTCATCACTCCGGCTACCGATGCCATCGTTTCGGCCCACGCTCCGAAGCCGAACCGCGATGCCGAAGAAGAAGAGGCCGCGGCAGCAGCCGCTTCCGCAGCATCCACCGCAGCCGCTTCCGCGACCGCTGCCGACGCCGCTTAGTTTCCCGTATGCTCGTCAAACTCGTAGGTTCCGGCCAGGAACTCGAAAATCTCGAAAAGTCCGTGTCTTCCGCTCTCGGAGGGCTCGGACTTTCCGACTTCGTCAAAGTGGAGTCCACCGATGATGCCGCCTATAAGGCCGAACTCGGAATTTCCGCCAATCCGGCCCTCTGCATCGAAGAGGAATCCATCGAATTCAAAGATATGATCTTCGAAGGTACGGTTCCCGATCAGGCCGAACTCTCTTCCATGTTCGCTTCCATTTTCGGCGGCGCCGAAAGCGAAGGCGGATGTTCTACCGATTCCTGCGGATCAGGCGGATGCGGAACCTGCTCGTCCCACTAATTCGTAAAGAACCACACGCCCTTCCCCTTGATTTTATGGGGAAGGGCGTATAATTTTTCGTCGGACTTCGTTCCGCAATATCTTTCACTCATATCCCATGTTCGCTTTCGCCAAGAGGATGTTCCTGTTTTTGGCAATGAACCTTGCCGTCATCCTCGTCCTTACTGCCGTATCGTTCGTCCTCGAACGGTTTTTCGGAATACGCATCTCCGCCAATGCCGGAGGGTATGCCGGATTGGCCGTCTTCGCCCTCGTTTACGGGTTTATCGGTTCGTTCGTCAGCCTCTGGCTTTCCAAGTGGATGGCGAAGAACGCTTACGGCATCACCATCCTTTCGGAAAGCCGATTGATGGACTATTCTTCGAAAGAACAGCTCGTGTACGCGACGGTTGCCCGCATAGCGAAAGAAAACGGGATTTCCGTTCCCGAGGTCGGCGTTTACGAATCCGCCGATCCGAACGCTTTCGCTACCGGGGCGACGAAGAATTCTTCCCTCGTGGCAGTATCCTCGGGGCTTCTCGATTCCATGTCCGCTTCCGAAATCGAGGGCGTCATCGGGCATGAGATGGCCCATATCCTCAACGGCGACATGGTCACCATGACCCTCCTCCAAGGCGTCATCAACGCGTTCGTCATTTTCGCGGCGCGCGTAGTGGGCGGCATCATCGACAAGGCCGTATTCAAGAACGAAGAAGGTTCGGGAATCGGGTATTACGCTACCGTATTCGTCCTCGAAATCGTATTCTCCGTTCTCGCTTCGGTCATTCTCATGTGGTTCTCGCGTTACCGCGAATACCGCGCGGACGAGGGGGCTTCCAAATACATGGGCAAAGACAAGATGATTGCCGCGCTCAAACGCCTCCAAAGCCTTACCGAACGTACCGAAGCCTACGACGATGGAAATCTCGCGACGATGAAGATCGCTTCCAAATCGTCGTTCCTCTCGTTTTTCTCGTCCCATCCGCCGCTCGAAAAACGCATCGCGAACCTCGAATCCAAGGTCGTATTTTAAAAACCGGGCGTTCGGACGCAAGTCTTCCGAACTCTCGGAAACGCACCAAAATATCCAGTAAGAAAACCATTCCCCCTAAAAAGGTTTTCGTCCGGATATTTTGGTGCGTTTTTTTGTAGGACTCGAAAAACTTCGTCCGAACGCCCGGTTTTTAGTTGTTCATCGAGAGCTTGGTCGAGATGACGTTGAAGAGCATGCCGAACACTACCATTCCGTAGACGGTGTTCACTCCCATGGCGAAACGCTGGAGGGCCGTTTGGGGGCTCGCGTCGATCCCGAGTCCGGAAATCGTGACGAGGGAATTGAAGAGATAGCTCGAGTAGTCGTGGAGATCCGCGATCATCCGAAGCTCCGGCGGGGCGAAGAAATCCGCCATCCAGTAGATGCTTCCGAAGAGGATGATGGAAAGCGCGCAGGTCGTGGCGAGACGTCCGAAACTCGTTCCGTAGGCCGAAATGCTCCGGAAGAACGTAAATCCGAACCAGGCTCAGAATTTCCGTTCGAAAAAGAAGTGGATCTTTCGGATGTCCATCCGGACGACGTAGAGTTCGAGTACGCGCTCGGACATCGAGAGGTCTTTATAGGCCCGTTCGAGGAAGTGGACGTAGTATTCGCAGAGGAACAGGAACGCGCGCATCTGGTTCACCCGAACCTTGTTATCGAGGATCTTCAGGCGGAATTCGATGGAGTCGACCAATTCCCGGAATTGGCTGAGCATGCCTTTTTTTCCGGCTTCGCGGAAGAATTCGGTCATCGTCGGAACCTTCGTGACGATCTGGAGCTGATCATCCATTTCGTCGACGAACAGACGGAAAAGCCGGCGCATCTCGGGGGTTTCGACGGGGAATAGGCGGGTCTTCGTGACGATGGCGTAAAATATCGTCGCCAACCGGCGTTCGGTGCCTTTTTCGGATTGGTTGAGTTCGCCTTTAAGGAAGAGGTCGACCTGCCCGAGCATTTTTCTCGTCGCGGGATTTTCTCCCAATACGAAGTACCGGATACTCGAGAGCGTCATAGTCTTCGTCTCGGGGTCGAGAATCGACTGTATGCCGGAGAGTTCTTCCAGACGCTCTTCCGCCGTTCCGGGCCAATTGGCCGTATTCGGCGTTTCGGGAGTTTCCGATCGTTTGCTTTTCGGCATGGGGGTTTCGTGAGATTAAGACAATGATACCCCATCTTTCCCGCCCGTTCAACTTTCCATCTTGCCGTTTCGTAGGAAATGCGCACAAAAAATAAACTCCCCGGGAGAGGGGAGTTTAGGCGAATCAGAGGAATATGATTACGCCAGCGGCGAGCAAGTATCCGAGTACGTAGAGTACCGGATAATCGTGAATCTTTTTCCCTAGCACCGCGGCGAGCACGACCATGGAAACGGCACCCATGGACACTCCGACGAGGTATTCTCCGGCGTTCCCGGCGTAAGCGCCGGCAAGCATCGAAGTATTGATGGCTATGTCGTCCAGGCAGTTCGCGGAAAAACCGAAGAACGCCCGCCCGAACATCTGGAATTTCATCCACCACGCTTCTTTTTCTTCTTCGTCACCGTGTCCTTTCCAAATTTTATATACTTCACGCCCCGCATACCAGAGCGGTATGACGGCGCTCCATTTCGCGTATTCGGCGAATGTGGAGAGTTCCTTTCCGACGAACGCTACGAGAGCGATCATCAGCGAAACGGCGAGGAGAAGTCCGAAAATCGCGTAACCGGAATGGCCGCGACGTTTCGCGATCATGTAGGTAGCGGCGAAAATGAGCAAATCGTCGAAGCCCGTGATGTACCAGTTGAGGACCCCGTGTGCCGTAATGGGGAAGAACGGACTTATTGCCACTATGGACAACGCGAGGAGTAGGAGCGCCGTCTCGGCGTTCCCAAAACGGGGATTGCCGGAGTTGGATGACATGAGGGGCTCCTGAGTTTGGTAAGCGGATTTGTATTTGAAGCGTCCGTAAACGCCGTTTTTGTTTATAATGATAAGCCGTAATCCGTCAAGAATATGGGCTTTCTTATCTGAAAAAATCCGCTAAACGCGGATTTTTTTGATGACTTCGCCGTGTTTCAGGCATTTCGCCGTAATCATTTTTCCGCTGATTCCGGAAATGAGCGGAAGGAATGCCAAGAGCCTGAGCCATCCGGAGACGCTGATGGGCGTTTCGTCTTCCGTTTGGGCCGTGGCGAGTTCCGAGGCGCTCAGGCTTCCGGTCGAAGCGGTGGGGGAGGGGGATTTCGCCGTCGGAAATACCGGGGAAATCGATCCGGCCAATACGAAGAGGAAAACGCTGCCGGCAATCTGAGCCATTCGGACGTGTTTGCGTTTCGCTACGCAAAATCCGAATGCGGCGACCAATCCGGGAATGAGAACGAGCGACGCGAGGGCGTATTCGGCATACGTAGCGTTCGGTTCCCCGAGGCTCGAAGCGAAAGGAAGCACGTAGTCCGCGTGCGCGAAGGCGAGGAGCGAAGCGAGTACGACGGCGTATCCGGCCCGTACGGAGCGGATGGTCGCGTCCTTGGGGCGTTTCTGAAGGAATTCGACGAATTTGAGCATGAGGGGGCGGTAAGGAATTTCGTCCGCGTCCGCGAACGCCCGTTTTTATACCGGAAACGCCTCTTTTTTCAAGCCGGAAGCGCTTTCCTTTGATTCCGGAGCCCGCATGCGTATAATCCGGGCAGATATCGGAAACCGCTCATGGCGAGAAAGAAAAAACATCAATGACCCGTCATCGGACAAGAACTTCGAAGCCTTTTCTTCGGAGGTTTTTTACTCTTTTTGGCGGCTCTCGTAACCTTCGGGGACGGCACTTCGCTCGTGGGGGGAATGCTCGAAAACCTGCTTACCTCCCTTTTGGGCGTACACTACCGGATATTTTTCGTGCCGATCATCACCGCGATGGGAACGCTCATCGCGGTAAACCGGCTTTCTTGGAATTTCGCCCGTTTCTTCGGATTGCTCATGTTCTGGGTTTCCGTCACGTCGCTTTCGGAAATGTGGGATCCTTCGGTATGGAACGGGAATTTCGATTTCTTCGATATTTTCAAGGACCTCTTCAGCCGCAAACCGGCGGGTATGTTCCTCGTCGTGCTGTTTTTCCTCTCGCTCTACCTCACCCTCCGCATTTCGTACCGAAAAGTCATTTCGCATCTCCACTCCAAACTTCCTTCCGTGGAATCGGTCAAGGGGGTCGTAAAGGAATTCCAGGGGAATGAGAAGTCCGGCAATAAGGGCGTCGAAAAGAAGATGAAGGCCGAATACGACGCGCGACGAAAGGAAATCGAAGAGGAGCTGAAAGAGATACGCAAGGAGCGCGACCGCGAGAAGCGCGAATCCGAAGGGAAGCCGGCCGCCATCCAGACGAACGTGTTCAATGCCGCCAAACATATCCCGATTATCAAAAAGGAACCCAAAGGCCTCCTTTCCGGAATTTTCGGAGGCGACGGCGCGGCTTCCGGCGGAAAACCCGAAAAACTCGAGGCTCCGAAAAAAACCTCGCCCGATTTCGCGACCTGGGAATTCCCGCCGATTTCCCTCCTGAACCACGTCAAACACCAGAACGTCGTTTCCGAATCCGAAATCCGCGAAAAATCGCTTACCATCGAGAGCGCCCTCTCCGAATTCGGCATCAAGGTATCGATGATGGGGGAGAAGGTCGGGCCGACCGTCGTCCAATACCGTCTCGATCCTGCCGACGAGTACGCCTGTCGAAGATCGAAAACCTCAAAAAGGACCTCACCCTCGCGCTCAAAGCCAAATCCATCCGCATCCAGGCACCGATCCCGGGCGTCGGGCTCGTCGGTATCGAAGTCCCGAACGACAAACGCGACATGGTCGGCATCCGCGAAGTATTGGAACACCATAATTTCCAGGCCCACAAATCCAAACTCGCCTACGCCATCGGAAAGGACATCAACGGGGATTTCGTCGTCGGCGACCTCGCGAAGATGCCGCACCTCCTCATCGCGGGGCAGACCGGCTCCGGAAAATCCGTCGGAATGAACGGCATCATCCTCTCGCTCCTCTATAAGAATTCGCCTTCCGATCTCCGGATGATCATGGTCGACCCGAAGCGCGTCGAACTCGGGGTGTACGACGGTATTCCGCACCTCCTTACGCCGGTCATCAGCGAATCGGAGAAGGCGCTCAATTCGCTGAAATGGACGGTAGCCGAAATGATCCGCCGCTACGACGTTTTCAAGAACGCCCGCGTCCGCAATATCGGCGAATTCAACGACAAGGCTTCAAAAAAGGACAAATGCGCGATGATCGTCGTCATCATCGACGAACTCGCGGATTTTATGATGTCCGGAAACAAGAAGGAAATCGAAGCCGCCATCTGCCGCATCGCCCAGATGGGGCGTGCCGCCGGAATCCACTTGGTCGTCGCGACCCAGCGCCCTTCCGTCGACGTCATCACGGGACTCATTAAGGCGAACATCCCGTCCCGCATCGCGTTTACCGTCGCGTCGCTCGTCGACTCCCGGACCGTTCTCGACCGTCAGGGGGCCGAAGACCTCCTCGGTTTGGGCGACATGCTCTATTCGCCGGTCGGCTCTACGGCTCCCGAGCGCATCCAGGGCGTATTCGTAAGTACCGAAGAAGTCGAATCGGTCGTCAACCGCATCAAGCTCACCATTGACCCGGAAATGCTCGAAGACCTCTATGATCCGTCCATCGTCGAAGGCGACCGGGGGAATTTCGAAGGTTCGGTCGGGGGCGGAGAAGGGGGATTGGAAGAAGACCCGAAGATCCTCGACGAAGCCATCGAGTTCGTACGGTCCCAAGGGAAAGCCTCCACGTCCATGCTCCAACGCCATATGCGTCTCGGGTATTCCCGAGCGGCGCGCGTGATGGACATTATGGAACGCATGGGCATCGTCGGGCCCGCGGACGGATCCAAACCGCGCGACGTCATCGGATAACCGTCTCGAGAAAGTCTCCACACATGAAAAATCCCCCGGAGCGGGGGATTTTTTTTGGCTTCTTCCGCCAATCGCGCGAACGATGGCGGAAGGTCGCGGTCTTATTGCGGCAAGGTCTCGTAGGGTTCCGGGGTAGTCGATTATCGCGAACGCAGTCCCGGTGCCGGAGGAGGAACGTGGGCGAAAGCGCGACGGAACATGGTCGATTGGACCGACAATCCCATTTCCTCGCGAAGGGCATCGAGTTTTTCCGCCCGTCGTTCCGTCGCCGCGTCCTTACGTGCCGCGACCGGCCAGGATTCGAGGCGGACGAACTTGGCGCCGGCCGCACGGAGCATGACCGCGGCTTCGTTATCCATGGCGAATACCGCCGTAGCGAACTCGTCACCTTCCTTCCGGTGAATGACGACGCGGACTTCGGCATTTTCCCCCAGGAGATGGAGGTGGGTTGGCCTCGTCTTCCTCTTGACGTCGTTCATGGCACTCAGCGTTTCGATACGCAAGAATTGCGGATCGAACATCGGAATACGGATGTTGGTTACCCGGTTTTTCGCCAGGAACCATGCGAACGCCTTTTGTTTCCCTTCCCTTTTTGACATGGAAAATCTCCCTTCCGGTTGGTTGTGGCAGATTTTTGCCGGAATGATTTTGCTTATGAAAAAATGATTGTCAAATCCTATTTGGCGGCTTTTTCTTTCGTTTTTCCCATGAGGGTTTTTATGACCCGTTCCCGGGTTTTTCCTCGGAACGCCATACGCTCCATGTCTCCTTCATACTCGATGCGGCTCATCAGCATGGCGAGGTAATTTCCTTCGGCGCCATGAAACTGGAATTCGGAGAGGTATTCGTACACCTCGGGGAACCGGTCTTCCGGGAAGCGTTCGAGCAATGCCTGTACGAGGTCGAGGTAGGTCGTCGATTCGTCCGCGTCCTTATGGAAGAACGACGGCTGGAACGAGTGGGCATGGAGGGTTTCGTACGCAGCCAAAAGCAGGAAGAACGCCGCGTTTTTCGTCACCTCGGGCATATACCTCTTCACGTCGCGTTCGAAAAGCGAAGTCGCTTCCGAGAGGAGCGTTACGGATACGGCACGCTTCAGGGTGACGGGTTTGGATTTGTCGCGGGTACGGAGGCCTTCGAACATGACGCTGAACCTCTCGTCGCCTATGAAATCCGGATGGTCGAGCACGTAAGGTCCGCAGACTTTCGTCTGGGCAAGGGTCGTCTTCACGTATCCGGCAACCCAATCCGGAACCCGTCCGACCTTTCGGTGGGATACGACCTTGGAAATGGGAGTGACGCTCGCGGTTCTTGCCACCATGGGGACGCTGAGGGAATCGAGATACTCGAATTTTCCGGCCGCAAGGCGGTCCAAAGCGTTCCAATTTCTCGTTTCCATAGCCGATCGGACGAGGTATTGCACCATCGACGCCAGGGTATTGATATCGATTTCCCCTTCTTCCGCGATGCGGACGATATCGGCGAGCATGGCCTCTTGGGAGGCGAGGGAGCATTCTTTCGAAATGGGCGTTCCGGCTTCGTTCGTGGCGGGGGAGGCGGACAATCCTGCTGGGGTGTACATGGTCGGTACTGATGCGGTAACCTTCCGATTGTATCGGAAAAACGCGGGAATATCAAAAAAAGGACTCCGTGCGGAGTCCGTTTCGTGTTTTCAAGCGGAGATCTTCATCCCGCGTTGATCTTGTGGCGATATGCCGGGTTGATGGGTTGCGCGCCGTATCGAATCAATTCGGCACGAATATCCTGGTCGAGCGCGACCGCGATTTTCCGTTCTCCTTCGGCGAATATGACGATGCGCTTATTTTTCACTCCTTCGGCGCAAATATCCCGGATGAGCGGGAGATGGTTGGGAATCCGGAGTCTGGCCATGCGGTCGAGATCCCGGAGGTTTTCGTCTTTCACCTGGGTGACGTCGTATCGTGGTAGCGGTATTTCCGCGCCTTTCGTTCCGTCTTTCCAGACGAAATACGCCGACCGCCTGGCGTTTTGCGTTTTCGTATTCATTTCAAAGCTTCCTCCATGAGTTTTGTTTTCGGCTTCGTGGGCCGCCCGGATTTTAGGCGGAAAACGAGATTGTCAAAGGCATTTTCGAATCGGAAAACCGCCCCTTCCTCGCGCTTTACTTCGGCATCGATTCCGATACAATCCGAATCGTGGACCGAAAGGCCCTCCGACCGCTATGAGAAAGATCGATCTTCGAAAAATCCAGGTCCTGAAAATCGTCGTCGAAGGATACATTAAGACCGGCGAAATCACGGGCTCGAAATCCCTCCTCAAAAAACACGACATGGGGGTTTCTTCGGCGACCGTCCGAAACGATATGGCGGCGCTCGAGAAGATGGGTCTCATCTTCCAGCCGTACAACTCGGCCGGAAGGCTGCCGACTACCCGAGGAATCCGGGTATTCGTCGACTACCTCATGGAACACATGGGCGCGACGTTCGTCGAATCCGAAAACGAAATCTTCGCCCGCGCGGAATCCGAAAAGGTCGACGATGCCCTGTACCATCTCGTCGCACGGCTGACCAACGCGACGAAGGAAATCGCTTTCGCGTGCGTTCCGGGTTCCGGAACGAGCTGTTACCTCGGGCTTTCGAACTACGTCGAACGCCAGGGTCCGTCCGTCAATCCGGAAACCTACGGGGTCATCCGGGTCCTCGAGAACAAGCACCGCTTCCTCGATCTCGTATCGAGTCTCGATTTGCCGGGGAAGGTCGGAGTGTTCATCGGCGAAGAAAACGCTATCCCAGAACTCGAAACTTCCGCCATGATCGTCCGAAAGACCGAACTTGAGGGAAAGAACGTCCTCATAGGCATTCTCGGTCCCCTGAAGATGGACTACGCGTTCAATATCGCGGCCCTTCGAAATCTGCCATAATTCCGGGCGACGCCGCCCTTTTCCGTAAACTTCTTTCCATGCTTCTCGTTCGAGGCGGCCAAACGCTCTCCGGTTCCGTTACGGTTTCCGGTTCGAAAAACGCCGCGCTTCCGCTTATCGCCGCCGCGCTCTTTTTTAAAAAGGCCACGCTCCGGAACGTACCCGACATCAGCGACGTACGCACCCTCCTTTCGATCGTCCGCAGCGTCGGCGCGAAGGCCGAATTCGAAAACAACGTCCTCCGCATCGAAGCGGGCGATATGAAAAAGGATGGCATGGACCTCGCGCTCGTCAGTAAGATCCGCGCTTCCATCATGCTCGTCCCCGCGTTTTTGAAAGCGTTCGGATCGGTCGACATCCCGTATCCGGGAGGCTGCAATATCGGCAAGCGTCCTATCGACGTGTTCGTAAACGGTTTTTTGGAAATCGGATACTCGGGAACCTCGTCGGACTCGGGAGTCTCCCTTTCGGGCAAACCGAAAGAAGGCGACGTCGAATTCTCCGCCGGATTCGCCGTAACCGCTACCGAATCCCTCATTTTGGCGAACGTCCTGCGAAAGGGGAAGACCCGTATCTTCCTTTCGGCTATCGAACCGCACGTGATTTCTTTGGTGGATTTCCTGAACGCCCACGGCGCGAAAATTTCCGTCGGATACGACCATACCATGGAAATCGAAGGCGTGGAAGCGCTCTCGGAAGAAGCCGAATGAACCGTTATTTCCGACTATATCGAATCGGGAACTTTCGTCGTTCTCGCCGCCCTCGCCGCGAAAGAGTACGTCGACGTGAAAAACGCCCGCATCGCCGATCTCCACGCGTTCCTTTCGAAATGCAAGGAAGCGGGAGTCCGGTTCGAAACGCTTCCCGGCGATACGCTGCGCGTATACCGCTCCATCGATTCGCTCAAACCGCTCCGGGTTCAGACCAACGTCTTCCCGGGCTTTCCGACCGACCTCCAGTCGCCCTTCGTCATCCTTATGACCCAGGCCGAGGGCGTTTCGCGCATTGAAGAAATCGTCTACGAAAGCCGGTTGAACTGGCTCGTGGAAATCGAGAAGATGAAGGGGCATCCGGCCATCCTCAATCCCAATACCGCGCTCATCTTCGGCAATACCCATCTCCGCGGAGCCACGGTATCGAGCTGGGACCTACGTGCCGGAGTCGCCATGATTCTCGCGGGGCTCGTGGCTACCGGAGAAACCCGTATCACCAACGTCGAATACATCGAGCGCGGATACGAGGACATCATCGGCAAAATACGTTCGCTCGGCGCGGTTATCGAGAAAGTCGATTCCGCCAATTAATTCCGCTCCGTAATCTTTCGCATATGTTTCCCATCGGTCTCGCGCTCGTCGTCATCGGCGTTACCATTATCGCCGCCCCCGAACTCATCGGATATTTCGTCGGAACCCTGCTCATCCTCCTTTGAGCGAACCTCCTCCTCGCTTCTTACGGCATACACCGCGCGAAAAAGGCCGGAGAAACGAAGACGGAAGGATTCCGCTTCGGCGATTACGAAATCATCCGCAACCGCAAATAGCATGTTCCCGGACGTCGCGTTCTTCCTTCTCGCCGGCCTCGCGGCACTCTTTCCCATAGTGCTTTGGGGATACGCGTTTTCGTATTTGGATGCCGATAGGTTCAACGCCCGCCGCTTCGTTCTCGGAATCGTTACCGGAGCCGCGGCGGTATTTCCGATAGCGTTCATGCCCGAAGTATCCTCCGCGTTGCCGTTTCTCGGCAACGTCTTCGCGTCGATTGCCGACCGGATGTCCGCCCTGGCGGTTTCGACGGCGTTCGCCGTTTTTCTCGCGACGGTTTCCGCCATCGTCCTCATCGCGGCTTTCATCATCCGCTCGTCGTCGATTTTCGACGACGGACGTCCGATTTTCCGCAGTCTCGTGGCCGTAGGTCTCTCCGTTCCGTTCTTTTTCTCCGTGGCTTCCGTTTTCATGGGTGACTCGAACGGAATCGATCCGGAAGTCCGCATCGCCGGCGCTACGCTCGCCGGATTCGCGTCCATCCTCCTCGCGTACCTGGTCGTCGCTTCCGTGGAGGAAGGTGGAAAGCATCTCGGTACGTACGGTACCGGTTCGTATGCCGACATCGCGTCCAAGGGCGTACTCTACGCGGCCTTCGTCGCGCTCGGATTCGCGTTCGCCGAAAACGTCCTCTACCTTTCGTCGATCCTCCGCTCCGAGGCCCCGTTCTCCTCGTTTTTTTCCACCTGGTTTTCCCGTTCGCTCTTTTCGGTCGGGGTCCATACGCTCTGTTCGGTCGCGGCCGCGGTCCCGTTCGTCCGCGCCGCGCGCGAAGGCGCCGCCGATGCCCGCGCCGTATCGCTCGCCGCCAAGGGGCTCCTCATCGCGGTCATGCTCCACGCGACCTTCGACGTCACCGTTTCCTATGGGAAAACCGGCATCGTTTTCCTCTATGCCGTCATCGCGTACGCGTTTCTGACCCGGGCGTTCCATAGGCCCGAGGCCAAAGGGTCGTAGTACGAACGGGGACCCCGTATTCTCTGGAAAACCGCGCCTTTCGGGCGCGGTTTTCCATTATTCCGGCATCCGATGCCGCTCTATCGAAAACTTCCGCTCTTCCGGATTTTCGGTTTTTTCGATACGGATGGTGACAGTAGGGGAGAACCGGGTCGCGATGACGTCCGGCCACTCGACGAACGCGGTCGTTCCCGGAGCGTCGAGGATTTCTTCCCCGCCGATATTGACGAAGGTTTCGTAGTCTTCGACGCGGTAGAGGTCGAAATGAACGAACGATTCCCCGTACTTCTTATAATAGACGTACGTCGGGCTTTTCACGTCCCCGCCGACGTTCCACTTTTTCGCCACCGCTTTCACGAAAGCGGTCTTTCCGGCTCAGAGGTCGCCATGGAGGAACACCAAATCCCCCGGATACAATTCGGTAAGCGAGGCGAGGTCTCCAAGGGTGGCGGTTTTTTCGAACATGTTTCGAATATACGGACTCCTGGCATATCCGTCAACGCGTGATTTTGCGTTGGTCGTTAAAAAGTGGTAGCCTGTGGGAGAAGTTTCTTTTTTCTTTCCCATGAACGAACCGTCTTCCTCGGAAACCCCGATTACCAAGGATCCTTCCGCCAACTCCAAGAAATCGTTTATGGCAATCGCCGTATTGCTCTTGGCGGTTTCGGCCGGATTGTCCGGATACCTCAAGTACCAGGTGTGGTCTTTTTCCGATAAAACCGCCGCGATACGTCAGGAACTCGCGGAATTCGAAACCAAAATCGGCATTCTTAAGGCCGACCCCGCCGTAGCGGCGGCCGATCTCCTGAATCGTAACAAGGCTTCCCTCGAACAGGACATTTCCCGTTCGGAGGCCCAGCGCTACGTTACGGCACTTACGAAACTCCATCTCGATTACGACGTGGATTTCGACGGGTTTTCCTTTTCGAACGGAAAAGTTTCCACCATCGTTTCCGCCCGCCAGACTTCGGCCGGGGTCGATCCTATCGACAAGATGATCCGATTCATCGGCGATTACCGTTCCGGAAGCGGATCGGCCGCCACGTCACCCTTCGTTTTGAGCGAAGTGCGCCTCGTCTCCGGAGACAATACCAGCCGTACCTTCAACGTCGAATTCAAGATCAAGTAGTTCCCGAATAACCGCCCTTCCGTATGCGAAGCCCCCAGTCTTCCGAAACCCTCCAGAAGAAATCCGCGTTCGTCGAATTCCTTCCCGCCATCCTCCTCGCGGCATCCATCCTCCTCGCGGTATTCTCGGCGTATCCCGATTACTATTCGCTTACCGCGAAACAGGACGAATACGCCCAGGCCGCCAAAGAGAAAACCGATAAGCAGGCCGAGCTCGCCATGCTCGGGGATTTTAAGACCCAATCCTCCGTTCCGGCATTCGCCATCGAGATATTCCGCTACGCTTCGCCGTTTCGGGAGGACCACATTCTCGAGAGCCTCTTCTCCGCCGGCAACTCTTCGAGCGTCCTTCCGTTGTCGATAGGCATCGACCGCGGCACTAAGATGCCGAACGGATTGTCGCAGGGCAACGTCGAACTCGCGCTCCGCGTGACGAGCCAGACGGCGCTCATGAAATATTTCGAATACCTTACCGGTACTTCCGGAAAGAAGCGGTACGTCATCAAGGCGGTCAATTTTCCGTACGATTCGACCATGTCGAAATCCGACGCGTTCCAGGTGACCGTAAGTCTCGGATTCTCCCACTACTCACCGCGCTAACATGGATCGCAAATTTCCGGAATCCGGAGTTCCCGTACGTTTCTGGCACCGTATCAGCACCAAGGAAAAAGCCCTCTTTTTCGAACACCTCTCCAATCTCGTAGAAGGAGGGGTTACGGTTGTCCAGGCGCTCCATTCGTTTTTGGAAAAGATCGACAACCCCCGCTTCATGGCGGAACTTTCGGAACTCATCTTGCTCGTGGAATCCGGCGACCCGTTTTCGACCGCGATGAAAAAACTCCCCCGGACTTTCGGGCGCGCGGAGATTTCCATCGTCGAAGCGGGCGAACAGTCCGGAACGATGCAGAAATCCTTCTCGAGCATCGCGGCAGACCTCCGCAACCGCGACGAAATCGCCATGAAGTTGAAGACCGCGCTGACCTATCCGGTCGTCATCATGCTTTTTCTCATGACCGCGGTACTCATCGTCATGACGTACGTCGTCCCGAAACTCGTTCCGCTCTTCCAGACCTCCGGCACCGAACTCCCCGCCGCGACGGCATCCCTCATGGCGGCTTCGAATTTCTTCCGCGAACATTCCGTCGCCATGATCGTTCTCGTCGCGATAGCGGCTTTCGGTCTGCGCGCTTGGGTTTCGACCTATTCCGGACGTTTCGCTTTCGATCGTTTCGCCCTCCGAGCCCCCCTTATCGGACCGCTCTACCGCAATTACCTCATCGTCCGGATTTCGTCGATGCTCGGCCTCCTCATCGGGGCGGGGATTCCGATTATCAAAACCCTCCGCCTTACCGGCGAGTCGACCGGAAACCTCGTTTTCGAAGAGAAGATCGCGGAAGTGGCGTCCAAGGTCGAAATGGGGAAGAAATTTTCCGACAGCCTCACGGAATGCGATCCGGAATATCGGATTTTCACGCGGGATTTCGTGCAGATCGTTTCCGCGGGCGAAAAGACCTCCACCATCAATAAGGTCACGCTCCGCCTTGCCGAACAGTATTCCCGCGAGGTCGACGCTTCGATTGCCACGCTCGTGCGCTTCGTCGAGCCCGCGGCCATCGTTTTTGCCGGCGGGTTCGTCCTCTGGTTCGCGCTCGCCATCTTTTCGGCCGTCATGCGCGTGACCGAAATGGTCGGATAATCCCCTTAAGCGATATGAACCGATTTCCGAACAGCCCCCGGGCCTTCACGCTGGTGGAGGTTATGGTCGTCATCGCCATCGCGGTGATACTTTCGGTTTTGACGTACGCGCCCTATTCGTACTACTCGGATCTTTCCCGCGTACGGCTTTCGTCGGAAAAGGTCGAGCAGACGTTTTCGGAAGCGAAACTTTCCGCATCGATGGGGCTTTCGGTTCCCGGAACGGATTTCAATGCCGACGCGTACGTGCTTTTGGAAGAAGGTTCCGGTTCGGTGGGGCTTTTCGCGGCCCGTTCCGGTAGCGGATTCGCTCCGGTATCCGAATTCCGACTCCTGCGCGACGTTCCTCTCGAGAAAGACGTCACCATAAGCGATTTGCCTTCCGAAACCGTAGTCGTAAAATTCTCAGCGCCTTCGGGAACGTCCTCCGCCGTCGACGGGAACGGCCTTCCGGTCGTATTCTCCGGAGGACTCGTCGGACTGAAGGGCGTCACGTCGGGAAGCCTCTCCCGCAATTTCCGTTCCGTTTCCGCTTATTAAGATGATCCGACTCCGTTCCAAACGCGCCTTCACCATGATCGAGCTCATGATAGCCATCGTGGTTTTCGCGCTCGGCCTCGTGGCGGCGTATTCGCTCCTGAGAACGGCGACCTTCCTATCCGATCGCTCCCGCGATGAAATCATCGGGGGGAACATTCTCCGCGAACGGCTCGAACTCGTGAAAAACCTCCGGGATTCCAATTGGATGGCGTTGCGTTCGTGGGATTCGCTGCGTTCGGGAATCGCCGTAACGACCGACGACCCGGCTTTCTGCTCCAATCCGAACAACTGCCGGCTGTCGGCGGGAGCGTACGTCGTGGAAAACGATTTCTCCGATACGGCCCATCCCATCCGCCTTCACCGTTTG
>JAUPLX010000039.1 GCA_030836665.1 Patescibacteria group bacterium | reverse complement strand
GCAATCTTCGCCTTCGCGTTCACTCTCGAAGGCGACATGACGGTGAACGGGGTGACGACCCACTATTCCAATTCGACGCAAATCGCGCTGTCGGCGGCCTTGGTAGCGGGGGCGCTCGTTTGGTACCTCGTACGGTATTTCGTCAATCGGAACCGGGTAAAACTCGAAAATATCGCGTTCGAAAAACTCTTCGACGTCAAATGCGAAGACCAGATCCTCTCGCGCATGGTATTGACTCCCGCCTTCATGGACCGCCTCGTGCGGTTCGTAGAGAAAACCAAAGGGCGCTACGAATTCTTTTTCGAAGGCGAACTCCTCTACGTCAAAAAGATGCTCACCGGAAGCTTTTTAGAAATCAGCGGTACGAAAAACCTGAAAAACAATACGAAAAC
The DNA here is from genome assembly GCA_030836665.1 of Patescibacteria group bacterium. Lineage (GTDB taxonomy): Bacteria > Patescibacteriota > Gracilibacteria > BD1-5 > UBA2023 > JANJWP01. Next base: position 7,548 of record JAUPLX010000039.1, on the reverse strand, counting down.
GTTCCTCCGCTGGTACGCGGAACTCAAAGAAATAGTAACGCTCATCTCCGATACGGGCGTATTGGTCTTTTCGAGGACGGATCGTGTAGCGATGAATCCATCCACCGTCACGGCGAAAGTGAATTATCCTCCGATAAGGAATCCGGAAAATCCGCTATTGTAGTTCGCTCATCCGTGCATAGTACCACCTCAAAGCATTCCAACGGTAACGTAATCACCTGCATTGAGCGAGATGACGCCGGAAACAGATTGAGTTCCATATCCACTAGAAACGGCAGAATATGTCGTAAGGCCTATTACGTCAACTCCGTTTACGAAAATACGCATTTGGATGGCGGTATCGCTCAAACCTCTCGCCGTAACAAAATAGCTTCCGGTAACGGGGGCCGTGAATCTTCCGTTCGAAGCGTTGTAATGGTTTCCTATGTTGGTGGTTACGCCCGCGAATGCAATTGCCGTCGTCGGACCGGTAACGCTCGAAGTCGCATAAGCAGTGAATGCCGGCTGTGCCGCCCGCATCGTTCCCGATATTTTCACATCTCCTACTACTTCGAGTTTGCTTGATGGGACGGAAGTGCCAATACCCACCTTTCCTCCAGTCGAAACCAAGGCTTCGGTACGTTTATCCAAATCGGTAATATTGGAAAGAACGGCATTCCAATGCGTCGACGAAAGCAGACTTCCGCTGGAGACGGCACTTCCCATATTGTTCGCAAGGGTAGCGCCGGCAATCGATATCATTCAAGCTGCGACAAAGATTCCCGAAGCGAAGACCACCCCATCGAAGAATTTCCCTAAAATTCTGGAAGATAGATTGAACATCTGATTGAAGTGACGAATATTTTCGCCAATTCTACGGTAAATTTTGCAGTTTACAAACCTAACTCCTTCCCGATAGCGCCCCCATGTCGGCACGGAGCACTTCCTCGTCCGACAGTGCGGATTTTCCCTTCGCCGTAAGCGAAAGCTTGGGATACATTCCCGGAGAACGCTTCAGATACCCCTCGCGTTCGAGGGCTTTAAGCATGTCGTCCACCGCCGAAGTCGAACATTCGCGCAATGCCCCGTAATTCGGATCGCGGTCGAAGCCGTATTTGGAAACGTTTTTGGATTTGCTGCCGTACAGGCACTCCCGAATGCTCGAAAGACCGTATTTGTCATCGTAACGGGCCACGGTTTCGAGCGCGATGGCGAAAGCGCTCGTTGGCACTCCGACCGATTCCTCCGTACTGCCGGAACCGGAAATCCCCAAGCAGAAATCACAAGCCCCGCATCCGTCTTTTATCTTTACGGCGTCTATTTCATCGCCGAAATATTCGAGTACGCGCTTTTTGCGACACTGCGGATTGAAGAGGAACCGCTTGATTTCTTCGAGTTTGGCGTACGACTCGGCTTCGAGGAGCTTCTGACGGTTCCAATCGATGCCGATTTGCGCGTGCGTGCGGCGACCCGAACGCAGCGTGAGTCCCCTGCCCCGGAATCCGTCTTCGGCGTTCGCGCCACCGCGTTCGAGGATGCCGTATTTTTCGAGTATCCGGAGAATCGTCCCCACCTGCATGTCGCTTTCCATACCCGCCTCCTTCGCCATGGCGGCCTGCGTCTTGGCAATGGCGACGTCCGACCCGTCTCCCGGTTGGAACGGCGCGTAGAGGTAATCGTAGAATTTGAAAATGTCCGCTTGCGACGGATGGGCGTTCTTTACGAAGAATTCTTGGATTTTCGTATCTTGGTACGACGCGAGCACGACCGAATAGCTCGGTTTTCCGTCGCGCCCGGCACGTCCGGCTTCCTGATAGTAGCTCTCGATGCTTCCGGGAAGGTTGTAGTGGATGACGAAGCGGATATCCTTCTTATCGATACCCATCCCGAAGGCGTTGGTTGCCACGATGACCTTGTATTCGTCGTTCATGAAAGCGTTTTGGACGTTCTCCCGGTCCTCGCTCGTAACGCTGCCGGTATACTTGGCCGCCGGAATCCCGTTTTTCTTCAAAAAATCGTACGCTTCCCCCACGTGTTTGATAGTGGAGCAGTAGACGATTCCGACGCCCGGGGTTTTCTCGATGACTTCCTTCATTTTTGCGAACTTCGCTTCTTTCTTGGAGATTTCGCGAACGATGGTGGCGACGTTGGGGCGGTCGAACCCCTTGATGAAGGTGTCGTATTTTTTCAACCCCAACCGTTCCACGATATCGGTACGGACTTTCGCCGTGGCCGTCGCGGTAAGCGCCATGACGGGAATGCCCCGTTCGTCGAGCCGGAGCGACCGGATGAAATCGCGGACCTGCAGATAGCTCGTCCGGAAATCGTGCCCCCATTGGCTGATGCAGTGGGCCTCGTCGATAGCGAGAACGCTGATGGGCAAATTCGAAAGGACTTCGACGAAATACCGGCTCCGCAAACGTTCGGGCGCGATGTAGAGGAATTTTACCGGATTTTCGGATTCCTCGTTCCATTTCAATTCTTCGAGGATGTCGGAAATCTCTCCGGGGCTCTTGGTCGAATTGACAATTTCGGTACGCACGCCGAGCGAATTCAGGCGGTCGGCCTGGTCTTTCATGAGCGAGATGAGCGGGGAGATGATTACCGCGACCCCGTTGCGGCAAAGTGCCGGAATCTGGTACGTCAAGGATTTTCCTCCGCCCGTCGGCATGAGGACGAGGGCGTTTTTTCCGGCAATGACGGCATCGACGATCTCGCGCTGGCCTTCGCGGAACGATTCGAGACGGAAAATATCGCGCAGTACGCGCTCGGGATCTTTATGCATGAAAAAAAAGAGGTTGCCGGCATTATAGGGAAGAATCCCCTCCGAGCGAACCGTAATTTGGGAAAAATCGCTTACGCGGCGGCGCGCTCCGTCGACTGCACGAGCATGGCCGCTCGCTTGAGTCCGATAAGCTGGGGGGTTCCGTCCGTCACCGAGCCCGAGGCGATTTCGGCAACTCTGTCCGGATGGGTTTGAACAAGCCTTGCCATAGCTGGGTGGAATTCCCCTCCGGTAGGGGAAAATCCGAGATCGGCATGAAAGATCGACGATGATTTCCAGAGTTTCGGATCGGTGAATTCGATAGCCATGAGAGCCGCGTCTTTGGCGCCTTCGGTAAAATTCAACGCGTAGGTCTCGATAGCCATGAGCCAATCGGCTTGGGTATCCGGAGACGTCGCCATGCGGGTGAGCGCGGCGCGCATGGGGGCCGCGACTTCGGTAGCCATGACCGTTTTCGGCAAATTGCGGAGAGCCTCTGCGAGGGCTTTGGGGTCTTTCGCCAAAGAGACGGCTTCCGTAAACCGCGACGCGGATACCGTTTCCGCACTGCCTTCGCGCGAGTTCGCCGGAGCGAAGCGTTCGTCGTTCGTGGCATTAGCACGGGCCTTCGCGCGATTTCTCGCACGTTCTCCCGTGACGGATTTTGAGTCGAGTCCCGTAGCCATCGCGCCAATCTTCGCTCCGGCGGATACGGATTTCTCAGCGGCGACGCCGGTGGCGGATACGGCCGAACCGGCGGCGTTCCCAGCGGTTTCCACCATCTTCGCGGCGGTCGTCTTTCCGGCGGCGCGGAGCGCTTGGGCGGAATTCGCGGCGGAGGCGGATATTTCGGTTCCGGCGGCGGCGGATTTCGCGGTGACGTCGACGGTTTTCGCCGCCACGCCCATCTTCGATACCGATCCGATCCCTTTCGAACCGACGACTCCGATGGCGACCTGCGTGGCGAAACTGGCGATGAGTTCGGCCTGTTTCTCCGCGGGAAGCTTTCCAAAATCCACGCCCTTCCCTTTCCAATGGCGGACCGCGCCCAAAACGACCGATTCGTCCCCGTTCACGGCTTCGAAGGCGGTAATGGCGACGGCCTCGCCCGCGACGTTCACGGCCTTGCGGATACCGGCGGTTTCCTCTCCGGCATATCGGAGAAAGGAATCCCCGCCTTCGTGAACCAGTTTCGCGGCTCCTACCCCGATGAATTCGCCCGTTCCGGTAAAGACTTTTTTCGTTCCTTTCCAGGCGGTTCCGGCTCATTCTTTCAATCCTTTGCCAGCCCCGGAAAGAACGCGTGAAAAAACGCCTTCCGCTTTGGGGTCGGCTTTTATGACAGCGGCGACGCGTTCGGGATGTTCCCGGACGACGCGTTCCGTACGTTCGGGATTCGAGGTGGGCGAAACGCGCTCGGCACGTTCTCCGGGAGAAAATTTTTCCATACGTTCCGGAACTAAAAGACGGATTCGATATTAGCAGACGCGGAAACGGATTCCTTTTCATGGTCGGCGGCTTCGAGCAGGCGTTCTTCGGCGACGAACCTGGCGGCGGATTCCAAAGACTCCTTCCGGACTTCGGAATCTACCGACGCGGCAGAGCGCGAAAGAACTTCCGCGAGTTCGGCGAGCGATTGGTCGTCGATACCGGCTTCCACGGCGTCGATAAGCGGCTTTGCCATGTCGAAATGGGGCGAAAGCCCCCGCAAGACGGAAACGACGTGGGATTCGAGCGTAACGGAAGACATGGGACCCCTTGGAAAATAGTGCGGATACGGGCGTATTGTACCACGTAAGCGGAAGGGGGGCAAAATTACGGCACGTTATTTCCCCGAGGTCTGCGATGCCGTCTCGAAACTCTTGCGGGAGGGTTTTTTTACCGTTCTCGGAGCATATCTCCCGCGTCCGTTCCCAAGAGCGAGAAAATCCAAAGCGGAAGCGTATTCGATGGGGTTTTCGGCGGAAAGCACTTTCCAATCCAATTCCCCATGGACCGGAAGGGAAAGCCCGTAGGTCTTGTCGGCATTGAAATACACCGCGTACGACAAACGCCCCCCGAAAGCCACGTAGCGGGTAAGATCCGATACCCAGGCGTTCTTGTTGTCGGTATCGTTGAGGTACGCGTTTCTCGCTTTATCCCAAGACCACGAACCGTTGAAACGTGCGGAGGTCGTTCCGACTTCGTCGAGCCCTACGGGTTTTTTGAATTTTTCCAACCGCACGAGAAGCCCGTATTCTCCAAGCATCTGTTCCGCGGTTTTCCATCCGGCCCATTTCTCGGCTTTGGCACGTCCCCAATTGTAGAGCGTGGTTCCGACGACGTCGACGTATTCGTCGCCGGGCCAGTAATCTTCGAACGTGGGGCAAAACGGCATCTTTTCCGTAACGGGCCCGTCGAGTTCGCAATGGATGAGTTTGGATTGCTGATTGGGTACTTCTTCGATCGTGGGAAGATCGAGCGAATTGACCGAAAACACCATCTTAAAGCGGTCTTTGGTCAGCGCGTGTTTGCGGGCTAAATCATGGACGTGCCGAAAGGCGCGACGGAAATCCGCCGGATGGGAAGCCCACGAATACCACCCCCCGTTCATTTCGTGCATCGTACGGAAAAGCACCCGGGCCTTCAATTCGCGGGAGGTACGGAAAAACCGGGCATAGCCGTCGTCGAAGGCTCCGGACGCCACTTGCGCAGCGGTATATCCGAAGGGCGAAATCGTCACGTGGTAGACGCGTCCGGTGCCGAGCAAGGTGACGGCGCGACGGAAATCCGAATCCGTCCCGGTACCGTAATCGTCGTAAATGAACGAAACGGTCGAGATTCTGGTTCCGGGATAGCGTTTTTCGATTCCGAGAATGTCTTCGGGGAGATTGTGTTCGGCACGGAAACCCGTTTGGACGAGTTCGGGCTTAGGTACCGTGACGCGCGTTCCGCCGGAATTCGTCATAGCGACGACTGGCATCGACGTTCCGGAATTCGTCACGGTAGACGAAACCGCTACCGCCGCACCGGAGTTCGAAAGACTTCCTGACTCGGCATAAGAAACCTCCGAAAAGAGCGCGGAGAGCGACAATACGAGAAAAAAGACGGCGGAAATTTTCATCATTGCTCCGAATCCTAATCGAAATGGCAAAAACGCAAGTCCGGAATACAATGCCGTCGCTATCCGTTCACTTTCCCCTTATGAACGACGCCGCAATCCTCAATATTTTCGCCATCGCGTACCTCGCGATCGGAATCGGCGGTATCGCCGAAAAGTCGATGATGAAAAACCTCCTGCGCGATTTCGAACAGAACCGGGCGCTTTCCTTCGTGGCAGGGCTTCTCGCCATCGCCCTCGGATACGCCATCGCCATAACGCATGCCCACGCGGACACTACCGAGGGCGTCATCGTCGCCGTCCTCGGATGGATATCCCTCACCAAGGGGTTTCTCATCATCGCGGTACCCAAGTGGTCCTACGACGTCGCCGACGCGTTCGTAAAGACGAAAATATTTTCCAAAGTATTCCCCTATTTGGCAATCGCGCTCTCGTTCGCGATATTTTCCATTACGCTTTGACATAAGTAAATTTACTTGCATAAATTTTTTTTCGACTACTATCCGATAGTAAGAAGCCGTTGACGAATAGATAATTCGATTCGTAAATGAACGCTCTTTCTCTCGCGAAATCTTTCATAAATCCCAATTTTTCGCGTTTCCCGTTTCTTTCCTTCCGCATAACAAAGGCTTTCTCGTTGGGAAAGCCTTTTTCTTGCCTTTTTCCGTATTTTTCTTTTGGTTCATTTTAGAATTCGATTCCAAGAAGCTTATTCCGAAAAAACCGGATATGAATTCTCAAGAGTTGAAGGGAGAAAACCATGAAACCTACGAACGGTTCTTTTCGAAAAACGAAACCGTCGTCTCCGGCTGTTTCTCGATGCCATGGAGCAATGAGCTGATTGACCATCTTTCGCATTTTCCGCTCGTACGCTCAAAACTTCCGCTGCGATGCTATGTCGGATTCAGTAAGCGGGCGGAAGACGGGGTCGTTCTCGATACGGTTATCCAGTACGAAGGGATGGAACGGGGATTCGTAGAAAAACGTTGGGGGGAAGTTTTCTCTATGAAAGAGTCGATGGAAGCACAGCTTTCGCAATATTTGAAATCCATCGGGGCCGAAGGCGGATATTCGATCTCGCTCCTCTCCGAGGTTGCTCGTGGCCGCTCGATCGGCTTTACCGAAACGATATTCGCAACGCTCTCGTACGGGATTCACCATCTCGAATCCCCAGATGACACGGAGGCGGAGGCCGCTTCGGGGATATCGGAAAAGTCCGTCATCGATCTGGCTTGGGCACTTTCTCTTGCTCCACGATGATGAAATACCATCGCCCAGGGCATTCGCAATTCCCTTTCGGATTGCCCGAATCCCATCGCGTATTTCAGCGAACCGTTTACTGCGGAATCGGGGCTCGACGTTCGGAATCTCAAACGGTGGGAAGTGGATATTACAAAACTCTCCGAAAACAGAACCGGCCATCGCCTCCCATTAGATTATTGGATTGTCTACAGCGGAACCCCCGGAGATTCAAGGTCTATTGAGGAGATCCGTCAGTCCGGTATCATGGAGAACGAGCGGGTTTCAAACTTTCTCATCCGACTCTCAAAAAATCTCCAATCCCAAGGAATATTCGAATCATCGGATACTACAATGGGGATGTACGAAACCTTTCGGAACGTAAAAACACACCTTAATTACCGCTCCATCGAACTTTTCGACCGTCTCTATCGGTGCGGATGGGCGGATGAATCGTCCGTCGGCG